>JAISYY010000211.1 GCA_031269635.1 Tannerella sp.
CTGTGAGTCATGAATAGATGCATCCGTAACTTCGTATGTAGCAATAAGTTTGCTTTTATCGTCCGCTTTCACGTGGTTTTTGTAACCGAAGAAGGTCTCGTTGTTTTTCTTTGTCCATCCGGCGTCAATGTCTTTTTGCCATTTTTTGTGCGGCTCGTTTTCCCAAAGTTCATCGCCTTTGCCTTCTTTGATTTGCTTGTTTTCATCGCTGTGGTTACGCTGACGGGGAACTTCAACAAAACTCGCGTCAATAATTTGCCCCTCGTTGATGAACAGCCCAAGACCGTCCAAATAGTCGTTAAACCGTTGAAACAAAATCTTTTCCAACCCTTTTTCAATTACGCTGTTTTTGAACAGCCATATCGTTCGAGCATCGGGAATTATCTTGAATCTGACTGCAAAGATACAAATAATTATCTGAATAACAATGTATTAATTATTAGAAGTGCCCAAATTATTTAATTGCGGATTTTAGGTTTTTAAAGATTATGTATCCAACTATATCATGATAAGAAACAACGTCTCATGGTAAAAATCAAGTTGCAAAAATAAGAATTTTATTTTTAAAAAGAAAGGATTAAGCGTTTTTTTGAAATAAAAAAAGGACAGGTTGTCTGTCCTGCGTACAACGCTATCCTTCTTTCATTTTGAGCCTCTTGTCGGATTCGAACCAACGACCCCGAGATTACAAATCACGTGCTCTGGCCAACTGAGCTAAAGAGGCGGGTGGGAAAGCTGACTACATCGCACCGCTACAACCTGCGTGCCCTTGCTGCGGTCAAGCCCTGGGGGATTCCGAGGGAGCTGGTCGTGTAGGACTTTCCCGTGTATGATGGAGACATTCCTGCGTATTCATGAAATTCCTCATGCCTGACAGGGACGTTTCCCCATTTTTCCGGGCGCAAAGGTAAATATTATTTCCCAACTGCCAAAAATATTTTTTCCCATCTTCCCTGTTTAATATTTTTTCATACCTTTACGCCCTGTATTTTTAAAACACAAAAAAAAATGAAAGCAGGGTTAATACAACAACAAAATACGGCTGATACGGAAAATAATATAAAAAGGCTGGAAGACAAGATCCGCAAATGTGCTTCCGAAGGGGCAGAACTCATTGTTTTGCAGGAATTACATAACAGCCTGTATTTCTGCCAAACGGAAGATACCGGCGTCTTCGACCTGGCGGAGACGATTCCCGGCCCGTCAACAGCGAGATTCGGACGGCTGGCGGAAGAACTGCGGCTCGTAATCGTCACATCTCTTTTCGAAAAACGTGCGCCGGGACTGTATCATAATACGGCTGTCGTTTTTGAAAATGATGGCCGTATTGCCGGTAAATACCGTAAAATGCACATCCCCGACGATCCGGCATATTATGAAAAATTTTATTTTACGCCGGGCGATACCGGGTTTGAGCCGGTAAAAACGTCGGCCGGACGATTGGGCGTTCTCGTTTGCTGGGATCAGTGGTTTCCCGAAGCTGCACGCCTGATGGCCTTGAATGGTGCGGATTTACTTGTCTATCCGACGGCAATCGGATGGGAAAGCAGCGACGGCAACGATGAGAAGCGGCGCCAACAGGATGCCTGGCAGACGGTTCAACGCGGCCATGCGATTGCGAACGGACTGCCTGTCGTCGCCGTCAACCGTGTCGGCCACGAAACGGATCCTTCGGGACTGACAAACGGTATCCGGTTTTGGGGACACAGCTTCGCATGTGGCCCGCAGGGAGAGATAATCGCACAATTACCTGACGACAAGGAAGCGGCGTCCGTTGTCGAATTGGACATAAAACGTAGCGAGGAGGTACGACGCTGGTGGCCGTTCCTGCGCGACCGCCGTATCGACGCTTTCGATAGAATAACAAAACGATTTATTGATTAACGGGGCCGTCCGGGAAACCGTCTTTATCGCAAGATTTTATATTTTTCAACCAAACAAACAAAAATGACGGCCCGGATTGCTTCGCTGTAAGGGAGAAGTTCGAAGCGCCCCACTGTTTTACGGATGTTCCGGATCGCCTTGCTCTGTTTTAAACAACTGAAAACAAACTTTTTAAACGGTTTCTTTGCCGTATCCTGCGCAAATATAGCGACGCGTCGCGCAAAGGACGGGAATTACAAAACATTTTTTTTAAAGTCAGCCGGCGGGTTAAAGTTTTATTTTGTATTCTACACCCAGGAATACGGCGTTAGGGTCTTTTCCCGAAGTATACCGGTCGAAACGGACGAACAAATCCAGGTAATCCGTGCGGTTCAGGCGCCAGGAGGCACCTCCCTCGTAGCGGAAACGGGCCGGCGCATTACTCTCCGGGTCGTTCAGATCGTTGGAAAACTCACAGGACAAGAATGGTTTCCACGGCGATCCCCAGATGGCGTATTCTGCCCGGATGCGGTTTTTCAGGACATATTTCGGATTGATCCGGTACGCTCCGTGATTTTCGTCGCGAAAGGTGCTTTGCAGGCGTCCGCGCCATGATAACGTAATGGGTTCAAAGGTTTCTTTATAAAGGATGTTGAGATAGATACGATGTCGCGGTTCATAAAGGTAATCGTCGTTATAGAGGTAGATAAAGGCATAATGTGCTCCTACTTTTAATCTCCTGTCAAAAAGCGAACAGTCGGCGCCAAGACTGGTTACGGAGCGGTCGAAATTCACACGATTGCTGATCAGCCGGACTTCTTCTTCGATTGACAGGCTAAAAAAACGGCTGTATTCTTTTTCCAGTTCAAACGCGAACGTAGCGCCTCCGTCCGTCTCCTTCGGGCTTGGGCTTTGGGCGGAAGAAGTAACGGTGAAAACGAAGAAAAAGAGGACGAAAACACCGAATGTTATCCTGTTAGAAGCGCGTGATGCTGTCGATCGTGTTAATTTCATCCGAATCTGCTTTATAATAGACTTTCAAATAAGCGGCATCGCGCAAGAAATCAATGTGCCCGACTTCTACTTTTGTAATATCCAGGCCGGTACGTTCTTTCAGGTCGGCGATCAACTCGTCGTATTTTTCCGGGTGGATCAGGGCGATTTTCTCGTAAAGTATGATTTTGGTGGAAGTATGTTTGAGGAACTTGTTGCTTTCGAGCAGCCAGGCGACCAGAATGAACAGCAGGTTGGCAACCACTACCGACAAATGAGGAACGTCCATCGACAATCCGTTCACGACAGAGATGCCGATGATTACGAACAAATAGGTCATTTCCCGGATCTGCACCGTTTCCGTCCGGTAACGGATCATTCCGAAAATGGCAAAAAGCCCCAGCGCGAAACCGATCTGCATGGGGATGCTTTGCAACAGGAACAGCAGGAGGAAAATGGTCACGCTGAAGAGCATGAACGTGAAATAGTAATCTTTCCGCCGGCTTTTCCGGTAATAAAAGAACTGGATAATAATCCAGCAAACGAGAAGGTTGAATGTGAAGCGTAGCAGTAACATCCAGAAACTGGTGGGCTCAAACACCTCAACTCCCATGAAGGTAAGACCTTTTTCTGCCAATTCGGCTGCATGTTCGGCTGCAATTTCGGGGTCGTAATCGGATTGAATCATCGGCTCAATGTATTATTTTGTTAATAGAAATCCACTTGTTTTTGAAGCAGTTATATTTGAGATGGGGATTTGTGAGAACGCTTCCCATACAGTATTTGCTGAAAGGATGCGGTTTAATCCGCAACCGGCACAAGGCGTCCCGGAAGCGGGAATGTTGCCGTCCGGCCTGTTTCAGTTCGAGGATCATGAGATTGTCCACCTGCGTTTCGTTGCCCGTACGGTGGTTCAGGAACGAAAGGTTCAGGTCGATGGTAACCCGTTCGGCCTCGTCATTGTTTACCAGTGTAATCCGGTAGAAGCGGTTGGATAGCGCGGGTTCCAGGCTGCCGGTATCGAAAGCGGCATGTTCGTTCAGGAAATAAATATTATTACTCCCCAGATCGGCGATGGAGCGAATATGGGAGAGTTGAGCGGGGACACGTGTTTTGCTGGTTCGTCCCCGGTTGTCTTTGTTTTTTATTTCGAGAAACGAGACGTTGGATTCCACATACGAGCGGATGCGTACTTTTTGCCGGTTCAATTTTCCGTTATGATGCATGACAAACATGGCCAAACCGGGCGTATCCAAATATTGAGTTTGGTAAAGAGCGGTGCGTTTGCCACCGTTCACCTGTATTTTGAAACAGGGCGCAATGTCCTCCAGCAGGCACCGGAAAAGCGATGCGGGCGCCACAAACTTGCAGTCGATGCGATCTTTCATGAGGCGGACACCCTGCATTTCATCCAGCGTGATGGGAGGCATTTTTTCCAGCAAACCGTTCTCAGCGATAGGAATATTCATACACTTTGGTGGAATAAAGTTTACCATCCGGGTTGTAATTATACTGGATTTTCTTTCGTCCGTTATCCAGATATTCGTACTTGCGTATCCGCCACAGCTTGTTTTTGTCGTTATAGACGTTTTCGCGGATACATTGCCCTGTTTCGTCGTATTCAAACGTGACCCGTTCGCGCTGTCCGTAAACGGCATACTCGATTTCTTCCAGTTTGTAGCCGTTTTCATCCCAGACGGTCAGGTGATCCATCCATTGCCGTTTCCCTTTTGCATCGGCGTTCATTTCCTTTACCACCAGGTTTTTCCGGAGTTCCCGTTTTTCCTCCGGCGTCAGGTAGGGTGTCTGGGCTTGCGAAGCGACCGGAGGGCTTGCCGGATTCCGGTCCTGGGCGATCATATTGAAACAATAAGCGCCTAACAGGGCAACGACCCATACGGCGGCGATGTACTTTTTTGTCATGCTCATAATATCACGGTTTTCTTAAATTATACAGATACGGATACCCGGAACGTTTCCGGTATGATATATATTTTCCCGGTTTCGCCTATCCGGATTACGCCGGAATTAACCACATCTACTTTTTCGGTATTCCGGTCTTCGGTTTCTACCGAAATGACATAATCGCCGGGCAACAACTTTTGAAAGATAAAAACACCGTTTTCTCCGGCGCGGATATCGTCGAAAGAAGCGATTTCGCCTGCATGGCGGATATACACACGCACACCCACGCCGGGACCTTCGTCGCGGTAATCCCCGTTGTGATAGTAAGTTGCATGAATCGTACCCTGTATCATGGCTGTCCCGTAAGCTTTCCCGCCATGTATAAAAATGGTATCCGCCCTATTAAGACCTTTATGTACGGTCACATTTTTCGTTTCGCCGACTTTATGCCCGTCGACAAAGTCGGAACAGGCATAAACGATGTAATCACCTTTCCGCAGGTAGTCAAAGCGATACAAGCCGTTCTGATCCGTTTTGACATCTTCCCCATAGAAATCATCTTCCCTGTCGCCGAAAATCAAATACACATCTTCCCGCACAGCCGGAAACGTATCCTTGCGAAAAGAGAAATTATCGTCCTGATGCATCACTTTATACACATATCCCTCCAGCGAGGAAGAACCTCCAATGCCTTCATCCTTGTTGCAGGAAGCAAGCATAAAAACCGGAAGCAACAATAAAAAACAGAATCGTATCTTCATATTTATGACGTAATAATACTTTAAAATGAATCTTTTTACACTACTGCAAAGATACGTTTTTTTTTGAAAAAAAGGAGCGTTTCACCGTAAATGCACGTTTTTTTTGGGTGAAATTCAACTTGTCGCAAGCATCAACGAATCTTTACAGGAACAGGCCCGTACGTTCTTTTGGCAACAACATCTTTCTCACCCAAATCCAACCCAACCCAATCAAATCATCTAAAAATGATCCGTTTTGCAGTCACGACAAAATGAAATAACTTATAAAGATATTTCATAAAGCAATACTCCATGCTTGGGAATGGTAGTCTGAATAGTTAAATGCCCTTTGTTTATACGCAATATTTCCGTAACCGGTTTTAATTGAGCGCATGACATATAGTATGTCTGTTTTTCAGCGGGGATAAATTTAGGGGAAATCACAAAACTGTCGGAAGACCAGCTAAAATCATCTTCCGTAATACCCAACTGCGGCCAATCGTTCAACCATTCGTCGAAAAAGTTCGTATCATCGCTGACCAGGGTTCGTACGGCTTTTACACGGTAAGATTTTCTTCCAAGACCGGAAATTTCACATGAAATATCGCGTATTTCCCGTTGTTCTACTGAATCCGAATAAGCATAAAACAGCAGATACAGTTTATTTTGCTCCCTGTTTAATGCGGCAATACCGCCGGTTTTATTACTTTTCAGCGTGTCGTCTGTCCGGTATTCCACAGGAAGCCTGACGGCGCCCGTCATCCGGTAAAACAATTCGGACGTATGAGCCGATACGGAGGGGATTCCCACATTCAAATGATTGGTCGTGTAGGCCCAATGGCTGAAATAATCAATATTCTCATCAAGCATGGTGTGATACATCCGCGCATCATAAGCTGCCTGCCATGTTTGCCCGACAGCGCGGGGGCCAAGTTCTTTTTTGTCGATTCCCCGCAGGATACGGCCTTCATCAACGCCATAATACAAGTCTTTAAGCCCTTCTTTAACGGCTGCATCTCTTAATTCATTGATTGTTTCCGCCAAAGTCCGTTTGTCGGGTACGCCGGGACGTGAATCGTAGAATGATGCCGCTAAATAACAAAGCCGGGCGCCATTTTTTCCCGTACAATAATTTTTTCCGCGAGCGCAATGGGAAACAAATTCCTTTTCATCCCACAAACCGTTCGCGACGGTCATACTGTGCGCTCCCACGCAAACTTCCGTCCCCAAAACCCGTTCCAGGGCATCAACCGCATAATCATACAATTTAAAATAAGCTATCTTCGTTTTCTCAGGGTCATCATCTACCGAGAACCATGACCGGTTTTCATATTCCGTCAACACGCCAAAGCGCCAAGTCCGAACACGTTCCAAGCCGAAAGTGTCTACCAGTGTTTGTGCAATCGCCTTGATATAACCATGCCACAGGTTATAATCGTCAGGAGGACATTTATTGACATGGAAATCTGAACTTATCCGGGGATTTGCAGAATATTTGAGCGGGACATTGCCCAATTTTACATGAGGGATCGCGCCCTGATACAGTACATTTTTACAAACTCTTATCAAGGGAGAAAAATCATAATCATCCACAACACTTCTGTCCAAAGGATTTTTAAACATATCGCGCTGTTCGCTTCCGCCGATTGTCATAAATTGTACGTATTTTATGTACGGAAGGTTTGTGCGGAGATGATCTTCCGGTTCTTTTTCCATTGCATCATACCAATGGTGGAAATCCCACATATTCACATTGTCGGCAACATTCCATATAACACTCCCGGACGGGGATATTTGAACCTTGAACGAATGGTTGGAATTTTGTCCACATAATGTGATGCTGCATAAAACAAAACAAATTGATATACAAATCATCTGTTTTGTGTTTCTTTTGACACGGAATTGACTGTTTTTCATTTTATTTCATATTATTAAATAGGTAATGTTTTAAATGGTTACTTCACATATTATTCCAT
>JAISYY010000250.1 GCA_031269635.1 Tannerella sp.
CGCCGACAAATATCCCGACAACATGCGCGTATTCGAAGAGCGCGCCGAATTATATTTCCTTACCAAACGCAATGCCCGCGCTATGGCGGATTTAAATAAAGTATTTGCAGCGACAGCAGCGCCGTCGGCAGAACTATATATGCTGCGCGGCAGGGTAAAACTGGCGCAATACGAAAAAGAATCGGCCGCCATTGACTACAAAAAAGCACGCGACCTCGGCTATGACGCTGAAACGGTAGAAAAATTACTCAAAGAAACATTTTAAGAAATTTATACTGTACGCGCGATGGTTTTATGTATAGACTAAAAGCAAGGGTCGATCACATCCGCGAGGCACGTCAACAGATGATTGAAGCGCGGGAAACGCACTTGGACGGAAGGCTGTCGCACAGCACATCGGCACGATAAACCGGTAATACCGGATATATGATTGTTGGCCTGCGAGGATAACCGCCTGCGCGACGGTTATCCTCGCAATTAATCCTATAAAGACTTTAGCCAGACGGAAAGCAGTTCCGTCATTTGGTTGTGATATTCATAACTGTCCCGGAAACCCCATCCGTGCCCGCCGGTAGGGAATATATACATTGTGGCGGGGATATTATTGCGTTTCAACGCTTCGTAATACAAGATACTGTTTTCAGGAAGCACGCCTTTATCGTCGTCGCTTAACAACAATATGGCCGGAGGCGTATTTACATTCACCTGCTTTTCATTGGAAAACGTATGAATGTCCGCTTTTGACGGTTTTTCTCCAAGCAGGTTATTTCGCGAACCGCCGTGGGTTAACTCCGTCATCGTTATTACCGGATAGAATAAGATAGAGAAATCCGGCCTCGTACTCGTTCCGGCAGACACAAAATGCGTCGAAGCCGTAGAGGCCAGATGGCCTCCGGCAGAGAATCCACAGATGCCTATTTTTGAGGGATTCACATTATATTCACCGGCATGTTCCCGCACATGGCGGATAGCCTGTTGAGCGTCATCCAAAGGCACTTCTTTGTGTTTGTTCGGCATCCTGTATTTAAGGATAAAAGCGGCAATACCTTCCTTATTAAGCCATTTAGCAACCATTAATCCTTCATGATCATACGCCAGACCGGCATATCCACCGCCGGGACATACAACAACAGCCATACCCGTAGCCTTTGCTTTCTCCGGAAGAAAGACCTCCAGTTCGGGAACAGACACATTGTTCATCCAGGCCTTGCCTTCCCCGACAACCTCTGCGCCCGTAATCTCATTACTCGTAGGAGGCTCCCCCTCCCACAACCTTACGACTTTCTGAGCATCAGCCATACAGACTGTAAAAATTGCACAAACCATTGCAACTGCTAATCTTTTAAATATATTCATACGACATTTTTCTTTATACGTTCAAAATTCCCGTTCATTACGATATTTTAAAATCTCTACCGGAAATTATTATTAATTAACCGGAGTTTTTACCGTCTTAAACGAATAGATGCAACGACTGGTATATTTTTCTCCCGGCCGGAGTGTTGTACCCGGAAAAGAAGGTTCGTTGGGACTATTGGGATAGTGCTGCGTTTCAAGACAGAGGGCACCCCTGTGAGGATACGTAATGCCAAGTTTGCCGGCATCGGCAACTGCCATGAAATTGCCGCTATAAAACTGTATGCCCGGTTCGTCCGTATAGACATCCATAACGATACCGCTTCCGTCATGATAAACTTTAGCGGCACGCTCATTTACATTACCTTTCGTATTCAAAACCCAGTTATGATCATAGCCTTTTCCCAGGACGATCTGTTTATAGTCCGCATTTATACCGGTGTTAATAAGAACAGGCCGGCGCAAATCCATAGGAGTGCCATCCACAGGCATTATCGCAACGGGAATAAGCGTCTCGTCTACGGCGGTAATGGAATCTGCATTTATATAAATGTAGTGATCCGATATCTGGGAACCAAGCTTCCCGGAAAGATTAAAATAACTGTGATTCGTGAGGTTAACAACCGTAGGTTTGTCGGTCGTTGCTTCATACCGGATATCAATCGCATTATCATCCGTCAGTTTGTATATGACCGTTACATTCAGATTACCGGGGAAACCGGCTTCCCCGTCTTTTGACAGATACGTCAGTTTAAGCGTTTGCCGGTCGATCTGTTCCGCGTCCCAGATCTGTTTGTGAAATCCGTCAGGACCGCCATGCAGACAATGTCCGTTATTATTTTTCGGCAACTGATACGTCACATTGTCAAGTGTAAACACCCCATCCTTAATACGATTCCCATAACGTCCGATCAACGCTCCGTAGTTTCCGTCCGACGCCAGATAGGCGGCAATACTGCCGTATCCGAGAACAACATCCGTTAAGACCCCGTTCCGGTCGGGTACCAGCAACGAAACAAGACGACCGCCATAATTAGTAATACAGGCTTCCAATCCGAGTACATTTTTCAGGATATACAATCCGGTTTCCTTACCGTCCACTTTTGTTACGAAATCCTTCGTATTCAATCCTGACAACGTCTGTTCGTTTTTCACTTCTTTTTTGCATGACAACAGGACTACCGCTATCAATGCCATCAATAAAATCTTTCTCATAGTGTATATAAAATTAAATTATGTCTCTTTTATGAATAAATCTGCATTTTTCAGTTCGGCAAATATACTATTTTTTATTATCTTTGCGCCATGAATGAAAAAAAAATATGAAGCAGTATCTGAATTTATTAGAACATGTCCTCCGAAACGGAGTAAAAAAGAACGACCGTACAGGTACAGGTACGATCAGCATATTCGGACATCAGATGCGTTTTAATCTGGAGGAAGGCTTTCCATTGCTTACGACAAAAAAACTGCATCTCAAATCTATCATACACGAACTCTTATGGTTTCTGAGAGGTGACACGAACGTTAAATACCTTCAGGATAATGGCGTCCGGATATGGAATGAATGGGCTGATGAAAACGGCGATCTGGGGCATATATACGGGTATCAGTGGCGTTCCTGGCCGGACAGCAAAGGCGGGACTGTCGACCAGATAAGCGAAGCGATACATACAATTAATGAAAATCCGGATTCGCGTCGCATCATCGTGAGTGCATGGAATGTTGGAGATCTGGAAAACATGAAACTTCCGCCCTGCCATGCATTTTTTCAAATTTATGTGGCCGCCGGACGCATAAGCTTGCAACTCTATCAGCGAAGCGCCGACATATTTCTCGGCGTACCGTTCAATATTGCTTCGTACGCATTGCTGCTGATGATGATCGCGCAGGTGACCGGACTAAAAACAGGTGATTTCATACATACACTGGGCGACGCTCATATTTATACCAATCATGTCGAACAGATAAAATTACAACTGTCGCGCGACCCGCGTCCTTTACCGCAAATGTTGATCAAACGGAATGTAGAAAACATCTTCGATTTCAAATACGAAGATTTTGACTTGATCAACTATGATCCGCATCCGCACATAAAAGGCGAAGTCTCCGTATAAACATAAAAAAAAGCAAATGATTTCTATTATTGCCGCTATCGCAGAAAACAGAGCCATCGGTGCAAACAACGATCTCCTCTGGAAATTGCCAAATGACATGAAACGGTTCAGGGAATTAACAACCGGCCATACGGTCGTCATGGGACGAAAAACATTTGAATCGTTGCCCAAAGGCGCTCTGCCGAACCGTACAAATGTCGTGCTAACGGAAAACAAATATGCATCATTTGAAAATTGCATCGTATTTAATGATTTAAAAGAGGCAATGCAGGCATATCGCACCGAAGAAACGTTCATCATCGGAGGAGCCGGTATTTACAGTCAGGCAATTGATTTCGCCGATAAATTGTACATCACACGGGTTCATCATTCATTTGAAAATGCAGACGTCTTCTTCCCTGAATTGGATGATGACGAATGGATAATGACGGAACAGGAAAACTTCCCAAATGACGATAAACACTTATATCCGTATACTTTTCAAACATATATTAGGAAAAAATAAACTCTTATAATGCGCGATATATAATAAATAAGATTACCTTTGCAACATTGTTATTATAATAAATAAAAAAATGAAACGTATTCTATTTGTATTTGGACTTACATTGCTGGCTGTAAATATCATGTCAGCACAACAGAAAGAAGCTTCTATTGCAGTAATAGACAGCGCTGTGTATGATTTCGGAGAGATTAACGAGAAAGATGGCCCTGTGACCCATACATTTAAAATAAAGAATGGAGGGGAAATCGCTTTGGTTGTCACCAAAGTTGTTGCCTCATGCGGATGCACTTCGCCCGAATGGACAAAAGAACCGATTGCACCCGGCAAAACGGGAGAAATAAAAGTAACTTACGACCCCGCAAACCGGGCGACGGGCCCTTTTACAAAAACGGTGTCCGTATACAGTAATGGAAAAACGGGAAGCTTTATACTGACAATAAAAGGTATAGCTATTTCAAAATAGCAACGCAGAAAGCCGCCTCATAACAACAAATTACTTTCATAATAAGAACAAAAGATGAATAAGGTTAAAAACCGGAAGGGTATACTTATTATCGCTTTCGTAGCTGCAAGTTGTATGACTTTTGCCCAAAATGGGGAAACAAATGCAAAACCGGAACTTCCCGTCTTTACACCGGAAAGTACTTCACACGATTTCGGGACAATAGGAGAAAACGACGGTTACGCAGAACATATCTTCAAATTTAAAAATACCGGAGACGCCCCCCTTACCGTCAACCGCGTACTGGCGTCATGCGGATGCACGAGGCCGGAATGGACGGAAACTCCCGTAGAACCCGGACAGGAAGGGATTATTATCATTACATTCAACCCGAAAGGACGTTTAGGTAACTTTAATAAAAGTGCAACCGTGTATACGAATGAAGATAACGGTTACAAACGACACAAACTCACAATCACAGGAAATGTTGTGGAGAAACCGAGCGACCCGTATGCTACGTACATTGATACGATCGGAGGAGTCGGCATAGAAGCAAAAGATTTGATATATAAAAATTTCAACCCGGAGAAAACAAACAGGAAGGCCATGTATATCAAAAACTATAATGCCGAAACGGTTTATTTTTCATGGGAAAATGTTCCCGAATATATATCCGTGAATGCTCCGGAATCCCTTAAAGCCGACTGGCCGGGAGAGATCTCCGTCATCATAGACGGGACAAAAACGGCTGAAAAAAGAGGCCGCACAAAAGATTCTTTCCAATGGATCATCAAAAATCAGGACGGTAATGTGCTTGGAAGCGAAGATATCACGGCTACGGTAAATTATATTGACGATTTCAAACAGTTGTCGCCCTTGCAAAGTGTAAACGCACCGCATCTGGAAATCAAAAACAGTCAACTGGCGTTTGAAAATATAAAAACCGGAATCCTGGGATTGGGAGGAACGGCAAGTAAAGAATTTATACTGTCAAATACGGGAAAGTCGGATTTAATACTCCACAGCGTATCAAGCGACGACAAACGCATCCATTTGCCTGAACTCAAGGGTAAGACCATCAAAGCGGGCGAATCTTTGAACGTCAAGGTAACCGTTAAAGCAAAGGAACTTCTTAATTCAAATATTGAGGACGACATCTATGTTGTATGTAATGACCCTAAAGGTCCTGTACGCATGGTTAAAGTTACCGCAATAAAAAACAAATAAGGAGTGTGCATGGAACATCCCGAAAACGAGGCGATATACAAAGGGTTGAAAGTCAACAGAGGCGTTTCGGCGCCGGCCGTAAACCCTTATTTCAAGCGTATACCGAGAAAAAATAAATATTCCGTACCGGAATATGTGGAGGGTATTTTAAAAGGAAACATAACGATATTAAGCCAGGCGGTAACACTTATTGAAAGTTCAAAGCAGGAACATCAGCAGTTAGCCCAGGAGATCATAGAAAAATGCCTGCCTCATACAGGCCGGTCCATTCGTATCGGGTTTACGGGCGTACCCGGTGCGGGTAAAAGTACGTCGATTGATTCCTTTGGCATGCACATAATAAAGCAGGGACGCAAACTGGCCGTCCTTGCCATCGACCCAAGCAGCGAACGATCGAAAGGCAGCATTTTAGGCGACAAAACCCGTATGGAAGCGCTCTCAAGAGAAAAAAATGCTTTCATACGCCCCTCTCCCACGGCCGGTTCGCTTGGGGGAGTTGCCCGTAAGACGCGCGAAACAATCATACTGTGCGAAGCTGCCGGTTTCGATACGGTTTTTGTTGAAACGGTAGGCGTCGGACAAAGCGAAACGGCCGTCCATTCGATGGTCGATTTCTTTTTACTTATTCAATTAGCCGGAACAGGCGACGAACTGCAGGGCATAAAACGCGGCATCATGGAAATGGCCGATGGCATTGTGATAAACAAAGCAGACGGTGACAACCTCGAACGGGCGAAAATGGCAGCAAGCAGCTTCCGCAATGCCTTACACTTATTCCCTCCCACGGAATCGGGCTGGATACCTAAAGTGTTGACTTACTCGGGATATTATGCCATCGGAATCCGGGAAATATGGGACATGATAAACGAATACATCGCTTACACCCGAAACAACGGATATTTCGACAAAAAACGTAACGAACAGGCCAAATACTGGATGTACGAAAGCATAAACGAAATGTTACGGAACACTTTCTACCACAATCACGGGATAGAAACGCAGCTTCCGCTGATGGAGCGAAAAGTGTTAAACAACGAAATAAGCTCGTTCGTCGCAGCTAAACAAATGATCGATCTGTTTTTAAAATAAAAAAGCGGCCCGAAAGCCGCTTCTTATTTACATGGAAACTATTTTAAGAACGTTCAGTAAATTCGGATCCACAGGCTTGTCATTTTTAATAGCCTTCGCAAACGGAACAAGTACGATTTCATCGTTCTGAATCCCTACCATCACATTCCGCTGGTCTTCCAGAAGCGCATCTATTGCGGCAACACCCATGCGCGTCGCAAGAATACGGTCTTGCGCCGAAGGCGAACCGCCACGCTGCAAATGTCCCAAGATAGACACGCGAACATCAAACTGCGGATATTCCGTCTTCACACGTTCTGCAACGCCCATAGCCCCGCCTGTAATTTCACTCTCCGCAACAAGCACAATGCTGCTGTTCTTGGATTTGCGGAAGCCCGTCTCAATCATCTCCGACAGTTGGTCTTTCTGCAACGATATTTCCGGGATAATGGCCGCTTCGGCTCCGGATGCAATCGCTCCGTTCAAGGCAAGGAAACCGGCATCACGCCCCATAACCTCAATGAAAAACAACCGCTCATGAGAGGACGCCGTATCCCGAATTTTATCGACACACTCAACGATGGTATTCAACGCCGTATCATAACCGATCGTCGTATCCGTTCCGAACAAATCATTATCAATCGTACCGGGCAAACCGACAATCGGATAATTATATTTCTGGGCAAAACTGCGTGCACCGGTCAGCGTGCCGTCGCCACCGATAACAACCAGCGCATCTATCTTGTGAA
Source organism: Tannerella sp. (assembly GCA_031269635.1). Taxonomy (GTDB): domain Bacteria; phylum Bacteroidota; class Bacteroidia; order Bacteroidales; family Tannerellaceae; genus Tannerella. The sequence goes on from JAISYY010000250.1 coordinate 7,465, forward strand.
GTATCAGGTTCTCATACGCCTTCTGCATCCCTTCGGGCGTTTTAAACTCCTCGCTGCGGGCTGTTTTAAGAATAGTACCTCCACGTTGTATGATATTACTGACATTTTGAGTTTTAAAATCTTCAATTTCATTTGATATAAGACCTTTATATCCACGATAAATACCTTTCACCACCATTTCGTTAGCGATTGCAGCGCGGGTAACCGCACGAATCGCCGCATTCATTCCCGGAGCATCCCCTCCCGAGGTCATCACTCCAATACATTTGATTTCTGACATAACTATACCTGTTTTTAAAACCTAAATCGTGTGCAAAGATAGTGCAAGCCAAAAGCAATACAAAATAAATCTGTTTATTTTTATCGCAGGGCGGCGCCTGTCTCCGATTTATGTGAAAGGTGTTGATGCGAGCGGACACCGCCCGGCGTCAGCAGCGAAGCGGCGTCCGGACAAAAACCCGGACGCCGCCAATAAAAACAATAAAACAATGGCATCAAACACGTCACATTTAAAAACAATTCCAACTATTGTTATGCTTAACTCATTCTACCCGCCGAACGCCTGTTCAAGGTCGGCAATCAGGTCGTCGACGTCTTCCAGTCCGATGGACAGGCGGACGGTCTCCGGGTAAACGCCCGAACGGTTTTTCTCTTCTACGCTCAACTCGTGGTGCGTCGTGCGTGGGGAGTTTATAATCAACGAACGGGCGTCGCCCAGATTGGCATGATAGGAGAAC
>JAISYY010000281.1 GCA_031269635.1 Tannerella sp.
TCATTTTTTGATAATACCTTGCGCCTGAATTTTATGGTATATGATATTTTTGATTGGGTAAAACAGGAAAATCACATACGAATAAATAACATTTACTGGGATATGCATAAAAAATATGAGACCCGCTATGCGACGCTGTCCTTTACCTATATGTTCAATAATTACAGTAAGAAATACCGTGGCGGCAGCGCGGCGCAAGATGATATCGACCGTTTTTAAAACGCTTTTAAAATAAACAGGATAGAACGGCTGTCCCTCCGGAATGTGCTTACCTCGGCTACATTGAATTACCCGTCATCAAATCCGTTATCACTTCAGATATTGCGCTTTTTTCGACTCCGTCTTTAATTTTCAAAAAGCGATGATTGCTTTTTTCGCCCCATTTCCAATAATTACTGCCATCTGCATTTACAATACATTTTCCATTGTCTTCAAACTCAAAAAAATCCATTGACTGCGGAACAAGCAGCAAAACCGCTGTCTGATCCCAACTGGCCCGTCCGGCGAAACGGTTATACAGTTCATATCCCCGGTATACGGGATGATCCGCCGGCAGGCGTTTTTTTAGTTCCGCGTCACCTGTAATGATGTCCTGTCCTGTTTCCCAGCCGCTGAAGACGACTTCCTTTTCCCAGTTTTCGAGGCAATAAAACGTAGATGCCGGATCCGGACGATAGAAATTCGCCTCCTTTCCTTCCGGGAACTGTCCGCCCATGCAATACCACTTTTGCACTTTGTTTTTCACCAGCGATTTCCCGTCAAGTGGAGAAATGCTGTCCGGTTCGGATTGAAGCAAATTTTGCAGGCTGCTTAAATGTCCCACCGTGATGATAATAACAGCGTTGTCGGGAGATGTGGCCAGCAGTCGGCGATAGGTTTCGGTCGCAGAAGGACACGTCTGCCAGGAGGTCAGGGGATGGGGATATTCTTCGGACAGTTGCCGAGTATAACGGGAATGGTTGGCAAGTCGGGTCTGGTTTTCCGGAAAACCTATTGGCAGATGGCCGTGTCCGTAATGCCGGTTCAAGGCGCTTGCACAGGTTGGCGCGAAGGGGTCGTCACTGGTAACAATCACGCCAAGAAGTGAGATCCTGTTTTGTTTATGAAGGTTATGGAGCATTGCCAGCGCCCCCACGTCGTCAATGTCGGAATCCATATCCGTATCGAAGATAACTCTTGGCCGTGTATCCGGCGCTCCGTTCGGTCCGACACAACCGAACAGTACGGCCAGCATAAAAAACAATAAATGCCTGTACATAACATATCTATTTTAAGTAGTGTCTTATTGTGTCTCGTTGCCGGATTTGCCATTCTTAATCAAATCATTACTATGGCAATGCGGACATTGAATTTCTGTTGTATATATCATTACTTACTATTTTACGCAAAGATACAAAATAATCCTGACAATTTATGACTCTACCTGTTTTTCGTCGCCAAAACACCTAATTTCATTCTTTTTACATACCTTTGTAGCCGTAAACAACGTAACTACTACATTAAAATTTATGGCATTAATAAAATCTGTAAGGGGTTTTACTCCTGTTATCGGTGAAGATACTTATTTGGCCGACAATGCAGCGATCATCGGCGATGTGGTGATAGGCGAAGGCTGCAGTATATGGTTCGGAACGGTGCTCCGGGGAGATGTAAACTCCATAAAAATAGGGAACGGTGTAAATATTCAGGACGGTTCCGTGTTGCATACATTATATGAGAAATCGACAATAGAAATCGGCGACGATGTTTCGATAGGACATAATGTGACCGTTCATGGCGCTAAAATATGCAACGGAGCGCTTATCGGAATGGGCGCCGTGGTACTTGATCATGCGGTTATCGGCGAAGGAGCGATTGTTGCGGCGGGATCGGTCGTACTCAATAACACGCTGGTCGAACCCGGAAGCATATATGCCGGCGTTCCGGCTAAATTCGTGAAAAAAGTAGACCCTGAACAGTCGAAGGAAATAAACCAAAAAATAGCGCGTAATTATCATATATATGCGTCATGGTACAAATAATTTCCCGAAATATAAAAAAAAGGCGCCTGACAGCAGGAGTAATCGTATGCTGCCTGATTCTTGCCGGTCTATGGCTGGCAATGCCGTCCAATTATTACATACGGCGGGCGCTGATCCATCTTACGCCTGAAATAGACCAGTATCCTATTTTTGAAAATCGCATCGTGAAAGCGGGTGATCCACAGCCCTGGCCTCTTTCCGAATATTACAACAAACTCTCCATTCCCGGCAAATACGTTCAAGATTTTGATGAATATGGTACGGTCGCTTATGTGATTATTCAAAATGGAGAATTGCTGTTTGAACAATACTGGGATCATTACTCGCCCCAGTCGCACAGCAACTCGTTCTCCATGGCGAAAAGCATTATTTCTTTTGCTGTCGGATGCGCTATTGACGACGGAGTTATCAGTCATATAGATCAGCCGGTCAGCGATTTTTTCCCGCAATTCGGCCGTTATAACGGAAAACAAATGACGATCCGTCACCTGTTGACTATGAGTGCGGGCGTTGATTTCCAGGAGGCATATACTTCCCTGTTCTCTCCTACTACACAATTATATTACGGCAATGACCTCGGGAAAATCATTTTCGGGATGAAACAGATCGAAGAACCCGGCATGAATTTTATCTACCAAAGCGGCGTAACCCAGTTGTTGGCTTTCATCCTGAAAAAAGCAACCGGCGAGAACATCAGTTCATACGTTTCCCGCAAGTTGTGGACGCCGATACAGGCCGAAGAAGATGCGATATGGTCGCTTGACCGTAAAGACGGATTTGAAAAAGCATATTGCTGTTTCAACAGTAATGCGCGCGATTTCGCCCGCCTGGGGCAATTGGTACTGAACGGAGGCCAATGGAACGGGACACAAATTGTACCGGAACAATACATAACGGACGCCACGATGGCCGACAATCGTCTGATATTCAAAAAGTACGGAGAAATAAACCGGCATTACGGATATCAGTTCTGGATACTTGAAAAAAACGGAATAAGAATCCCTTACTTACGTGGAATTAAAGGCCAGTATGTGTTTATCATCCCGGAGAAAAATGCCGTCGTCGTCAGACTCGGACACAAGAGATCCGGCAAGGAAACGGATGACGGGCATTATCCGGCGGATGTGGATATTTGGTTAGACGCCGCTTTTGAGATGCTCGACGAAACGCCCGGACATGCTCGTCTGGTATTTGGAGGCGACCTGATGCAGCATATCCCCCAGGTCAACGCGGCAAGAAACAGCGACGGCGTATGCGATTATACCGAATCATTCCGTTATGTGAAGCCGGTATTCGAACAGGCCGACCTGTCATTCATAAATCTTGAAACTACTTTGACGACAGCCGGGTATTATACGGGGTTTCCGTTATTCCGTTCACCGGCGGAAATTGCCGGAGCATTAAGTGATACAGGCATTGATGTTGTTGTCATGGCCAATAATCACGCTTTCGACAGCGGCAAAAACGGTGTCATCACGACGCTGGAACTGCTTGATGCGGCGGGAATAAAACATACGGGCGTATTTACCGACAGCCGCCGGTTCATCCGGGATCATCCGTTGATACTCCGGGCAAAAGGCCTTACGTTCGCGCTGTTTAATTATACTTACGGGACAAACGGACTGCCGGTGCCGGAAGGGTTGAGTATCAACCGCATGGATTCATTTACGGTCGCACGCGACATTGCACTGACAGACCGCACAAAAATTGACTGCATCATCGTGTTTTTTCATTGGGGGGATGAATATGCCAGGTATCCGAACAATGAACAGATAGCGCTTGCCGAACTGTGCCACCGGTATGGTGCGGAAATTGTCATAGGAAGTCACCCGCATGTCGTACAACCCATTTCCGTTCACGAAAATACCTGTACGGACGGTTCCGGGAAAAAACAAAATCCTGCCGGCCACGTGACGGTTTATTCACTGGGCAATTTAGCATCCAATCAACGCGACCGCTATCAGGACGGCGGTATAATTGTCACGCTGGATGTATCGAAAGAGAAAAACAAACCGCTGACGGTGAACACTTCCTACACGCCGGTCTGGGTAAAGCTTCCGAAATACAGCATATTGCCGCCCTGGGTCGCCGACACGATCACGATGTCCGTATCCGAACGTCGTGCATACGAGCAGTATATTGGCGACATCCGGGAACTTCTTTCACCGGGTGCAGAGTAAACGTAACAGGTTCCCATTTTCCGCCCGGGAATGGGAATGTCCGTACAGGATTCATAGATCACAGTTCCGCAACGGCCGTCATCGTCAGGCGGAAGTAAAAAATGACAGGATTTTTTCTGTCGCTCCTGCGTTTTTATCAACGAAATCTCCGGCAGCCGCTCCTGCTATGCGGCGCGAACCGGGATCGGATATAAAATTATTCATACAGTCGGTAAATGCCGTTTCATTGTCAACAGAAAAGCCTCCACCGCAGTTTATCAGATTTTTAGCTTCTTTAAATTTATGGTATTTGGGGCCGAAAACAACCGGAATACCATAAACAGCCGCTTCCAGCGTATTATGTATTCCGCCGCCAAAACCTCCGCCGATATAAGCCACATCTCCATAACGATAGATTGATGAAAGCAAACCGAAACTGTCGATTATCAGACAGTCATTCGTCCGTAAGGATTCTTCGCTTGATTCCGACAAACGAATGGAAGGGCGATTCAGCAACGATTGTATATATAAAAGATGCTCACGATGAATCTCATGAGGTGCGATGATCAATTTCACTTCGGGGTGCGTGTTAAAATACGGGATAATAATTTCTTCATCTTCGGGCCAGGAGCTTCCGGCAATCAGCATCAGCTTACCTGCTCCCGCAAAAGCTTCCATTTCCGGTAGAAGGCGTGCATTATGCTGTATTTCAAGTACACGGTCAAAACGTGTATCGCCGCAAACTTCCACATTATTAATGCCATAGTCGGCCAGCAGTTTCCGGGAATCCTCATCCTGAACAAATAAACGTTCATCACATAACAACGCTTTACGATACCACGCACCGTTCCATTTGAAAAACAGCTGGCCGGGACGAAACACGGCTGATATAAGGTATGTTTTTATGTTGCGCCTCTTCAGCTCGGTAAGGTAATTGAGCCAGAACTCGTATTTGATAAAAACAGCCACAGCCGGGTTTGCCAGATTCAGGAATTTACGCACTTTGAAAGGCGTGTCGAAAGGCAAATAACAAATCACATCCGCTCCTTCGTAATTTTTACGGACTTCATATCCGGAGGGAGAAAAAAACGTCAGCAAGATTTTATATTGCGGATGACGCTTCCGGATGGTTTCGATCATCGGTCGTCCCTGTTCAAATTCTCCCAGCGATGCGGCATGGAACCAGATATATTTGGCTTTGCGGTCAATATTTTTCCGCAGGATCCCGTTCGTAAACCATTGCCCGATGCGTGTCATACGCGCTTTTCTATTGAAAAAAGAAGCTACCTCAACTGATAATGAGTATAAATGTAATGCTAAAGTATATAAATAATGCACGATAATCGAAGGTTATTGATTAGTATTCATGTTTCTATATGCTGATTGTCAACCTAATACTTCAATAGCTCGCCGCAGTCTCCGAAGTGTTTCTTCTTTACCGACAGCTTCGGTAATATGAAATATCTGCGGGCCAATGCCTTGCCCTACAAGAGCTAACCGTACAGCATTCATGACATTGCCAAGATGATATCCTTTTTGTTCGATCCAGGCTTTAACGTATTCCTCCGTTCCTTCTACATCAAAAGGTTCGCGTCTGCTCAATATTTCAGCCAATTCCGCAAGCTGCGCCGCGCTGTCTTCTTTCCAGCGTTTTTTGCGCGTTTTTTCGTCGTATTCGTCCGGGGCAATGAAAAAATAATATGTCTGTTCCCACAGTTCGGGAACAAAATTCACACGCTCTTTCATCATACCGGCAACTTTTTCCACATAAGCCGGATCTGCACCGTTAACGCCATGACTTTCGAGTACGGGAATAAACATTTCCGCAATGTCACGGTCGCTTCGTTTCTGAATATACCGGTGATTGAACCACTTTCCCTTCTCGTAATCAAATTTGGCTCCGCTCTTACTGCAATGGTTTAAATCAAAAAGTTTTATCAATTCATCCATTGTCATCAACTCCTGATCATTACCGGGATTCCAACCGAGCAAAGCCAGAAAATTGACAACGGCTTCCGGCAGGTATCCGCTTTCACGATAACCGGTCGAGACCTCTCCGCTCTTAGGGTCATGCCATTCGAGCGGGAAAACCGGAAATCCGAGACGGTCGCCATCCCGTTTACTCAGTTTGCCGCCGCCTTCCGGCTTAAGCAATAACGGAAGATGCGCAAAAGCCGGCATCGTATCGGCCCAGCCCAAATAGCGATAGAGCAACACATGCAACGGTGCGCTCGACAGCCATTCTTCTCCCCGTATCACATGGGTAATCTTCATTAAACGGTCATCCACAATATTGGCGAGATGATACGTCGGCAGGTTATCGGCAGACTTAAACAAAACCTTATCGTCAATAATAGAAGAGTTTATGACAACATCGCCTCGTATGAGGTCGCGGACGTGAATATCTTCGTCCGGCTCGATTTTTATACGCACGACATAACGCTCACCGGCGTCAATAATCGAGGCCGTTTCGCCGGACGACAATGTCAGGGAATTACGCATCAACATTCTTGTCGAAGCATCGTACTGGAAATTAGGGATCTCCTTTCTTTTCGCCTCCAGTTCCTCCGGAGTATCAAACGCTATGTAGGCCAACCCGGCGTCAAGTAACCGGTCAACATACTTCCGGTATACAACTTTTCGTTCACTCTGGCGATACGGTCCGTAATCACCGCCGTAGCCCGCTCCTTCATCAAACTTGATACCAAGCCATTTGAATGTCTCTATTATGTATTCTTCTGCACCCGGCACAAAACGCTGGGAATCCGTATCTTCAATGCGAAGGATCAGTTCTCCGCCTTGTTGCTTTGCAAACAAATAATTATACAAAGCCGTACGTACGCCCCCTATATGGAGAGGCCCTGTTGGACTTGGAGCAAAACGTACCCTTACTTTCCGTTCAGACATATATTTTCCACTTACAATATTAAGAATTGTGCAAAAGTAGCGTTTTTTTTTCTCATACTAAATTTTTTGTGTATTTTCGCCATAAAAAAAATTACATTTTCAGTCAATCATTAAAGTGGCATTATTATGAAGACAAAAAAATCCGTCATTCTGTCAGTTTTTTACATCGTCATGAGCGCTTTCGTCATTACGTTGTTTCTTCCGCGCGAAGGGAAATTCCGCTATCAGTTTAATGAAGGTAAACCCTGGAGATATGGTTTGCTGACGGCTCCGAATGACTTTCCGGTATATAAGGAAACAAGTGAAATAGAAGCGGCAAAAGACAGTATTCGTAAAAAATTTGAACCCTATTTCCGTCTCAACACCGACGAAGAAAAAAAGAAACTCGAAGCCTGGCATGACCGTATGAGCATTTTGCAACATGCGGGAGTACCCTACTCTACATTAGTATATATAGATAAAAGTCTCCGTCAGATATACAGTAAAGGCATTATCCCGAGCAGCGAGCTTGAATTGATGAATGATGAAAACCGGACCCGCATAACGGTGCTCATAAACAGTGTGGCGGATACCCGGCCGCTGACGGATTTCTATTCGGTAAAATCGGCTTATGAAGAAATCATAAACAATGCGCCGGAATACATCGACAAAGATTTCCTCAAGGAATGTAATATCAATGAATACCTGACCGAAAATGTTTTTTACGATCCCGAAACATCGAACAAGATACTGGAAAACTTGCTCCGGAATGTCCCGCTGTCCAGCGGTATGGTACAGGCCGGCGAACGCATCGTCGACCGCGGGGAGGTGATTGACAGTCAAACGTATAGCGTACTGCGTTCATTAAAAATCGTACATGAAACAAAATCCGGGGGTGCACAGCGTCATAATGTGATATTTATAGGACAGATCGTTCTTATATTCGGAATAATGGCCTGTTTCGGACTTTATATAGCGACTTTCAATTCGAGGCTGTTTCTCAAACGCAAAGATTTGACTTTTATTCTATTATGCATTCTTGCAACCTGTATCTTGTCGGAAATATGCGTCAAATACAGTTTTATGAATATTTATATCATTCCTTTTGCCATCATTCCGATTGTTATACGCACGTTTTTCGATTCTCATACGGCGCTGTTCACTCACTTGATAACCGTAGTGATCTGTTCGCTGACGGCATTGTTTCCGTACGAATTTCTGCTGTTACAGATCCTGGCATGCATTGTTGTGATATTCAACCTGAAAGACCTGTCACAACGTTCGCAGTTGATTAAATGCGCATTTTTTGTTTTCCTTTCGTATGCGGTGTTTTATTTAAGCCTCGTGATCTGCCAGGAAGGCGATTTTAATAAAATAAACTGGATGATGATGCTGTATTTCAGTATCAATTTCATCTTGCTATCATCGTTCTCATACATGCTTATTTATGTGCTGGAAAAACTGTTCGGATACTTGTCTCCCATTACCCTGATAGAACTTTCGAACCTGAACAACCCGCTCCTCAAAAAACTTTCGGAAACGGCGCCCGGCACCTTCCAGCACACACTCCAGGTATCCATATTGGCCTCCAAAGCCGGCGAGAAAGTCGGTGCGGACACACAACTCATTCGTACCGGTACCTTATACCACGATATCGGGAAAATAAATAATCCCGCATTTTTCACGGAAAACCAGAACCAGAAAGGATTTAATCCGCACGAAAAATTATCCTTTGAACAAAGTGCACAGATCATTATCGCCCATGTTACGGACGGCGTAAAAATGGCGGAAAAAGCCGGAATACCCAAAAAAATCATTGATTTCATAAGTACGCACCATGGAAAAGGAATAGCCAAGTTTTTTTACAATTCTTTCCGTAACGAGTTCCCGGACAAGCCGGTGGACGAGGCAATATTTACCTATCCGGGGCCGAACCCGTTTACCAAGGAAACGGCCATACTCATGATGGCCGATTCGGTAGAAGCAGCGTCCCGTAGCCTGAAAGATTATACGGACGAAAGTATTAAAAACCTGATAAATAAGATTATTGACGACAAAATAGCGGACGGACTGCTAAAAAACGCTCCTTTGACTTTCGATAATATTGATGTGATAAAAAGCGTGTTTTTAGAAAGATTGAAAACCATGTATCATACGCGCATAAGCTATCCCGAACTGAACGAACAAAAAACGCCTGTCACCGGGGATCAACATCATAGTAGCGGTCAATAAATAAAGGTATTATAATTAAATACTATAACCGTGAATAACAATAGATTAATGTTGATAGTAGATACTTTTATATTTTGATCGCTCCATAGTGTAAAATAATCTGCTATTGCGAGGTTTTTCGAAGCGGAAAAATCAGGCTTCAAATAATTTTTATATCCAAAATAACCGGAAAACTCCAGATTCAAATAATTTGTCACAAAAAAAACTGTACGATTTTTTGCGATTCAGAATAAAATCGTATATTTGTACCGAAAAAGTAAATTATTTTTTATGGAAACAAATTCTATTATTTCAATAAGCAACCTGATAAAAACGTTTCCTGTTGGAGGAAGTTTTTTTACAGCGCTTAACAACATCAACCTCTCTTTTGGCGAAGAAGAATTTACCGGATTAGTCGGACCAAGCGGTTCGGGTAAAACCACGTTACTCAACATTATCGGTTCGCTGGACACGCCAAGTACGGGCGACGCCAGCGTATTAGGACATTCTATCGCCAAACTCACGCAAAAAGAATCGGCTGAATTACGTAACCGGAATATCGGGTTTATTTTTCAGAGTTACAACCTGTTGCCGGTTTACACGGTCTATGAGAATGTCGAATTTGCCTTGTTGTTACAGAAAACGCCCTTTGACGCCCGTCGTAAAGCAGTGATGGAAGCATTGGAATGGG
>JAISYY010000223.1 GCA_031269635.1 Tannerella sp.
GGCTTAACGCTTGTGTTACTGTTTTTGTTTTTAGAATATACCCCTTGGGGCGTTTTTGCTTTAATTCTGGCCCCCGGCATCGCACAGGGGTGTTATCAAAACTGGAAGTGGCCTGTGGAAGTGGCGAGAGAATTGCATGTAAAAAGCAGTGATATGTGTGTAATAATAAAAAAAGATAAAAGCTATGATTAAGGACGTTTTGAAAAAAATAGTACCTGATTTTATCCTGCTTCAATGGAGAAAATACAGCGAAAACAAAGAAAGACGCAAGCTGAATAAATTGGGACGGGCCGTGATTAATTATTTGGACAATATTCCTTCTCAAGACATGAACGGCGAAAAGCAGGCGGTTCTTGACTATTTAAAATGCCATCCACTGTCTGTTTTCCCCTATTCCTATACGGAAAAATATAAGCCTGAAGATGTAATCGTTTATTTGGATGCCGAAAAGGAAATGTGTTACGTCCTGCAAGATGGCAAGCGGCTGTACTTCAAAAAAGGCTGGAATGAAAAAAAAGTACAGGCATATTATAACGGACTTTTAATAGAGCAAGACGCGGCCTCCCCGCACCGGTACGAAACTGGGGATTTTCACGTCTGCGAAGGCGACGTCGTAGTGGATGCCGGCGTGGCCGAAGGGAATTTTGCGCTTTCGGTCATTGAAAAGGTGGAAAAAATATATTTGTTTGAAGTGGACAAGGCGTGGATAACCGCCTTAGAAGCCACTTTTGCGCCATGGAAAGAAAAAGTAGTTATTGTAAACAAATATGTTTCCGATAATGATGAAGAAAATTGCATTACATTGGATACTTTTTTTGGAAATGAAAATATAGATTTTATCAAAGCGGATATCGAGGGGGCGGAGCCGCTGTTAGTGGTCGGTGCGACAACAATATTGTCCGCACAAACGCCGTTGAAGGTGGCGCTGTGCACGTATCATACGCAAAATGATGCGGAAACGCTTCGTAAAATGTTGTCGGAGAAAGGATTTTGTGCGGAGTTTTCTAAAGGTTATATGCTATTTGTATACGATAAATATCTCGCGCCTCCTTATTTAAGAAGAGCGTTAATTCGTGCCGCAAAATGACGGAATCCACGTTTATAATGGTGGTGGTACTGTATAAAACCAGGGCTGCAGATTCATTGAGCTTGATTACCCTGGGCGACAACCTGCCGGCAAATTCAAAGCTGGTTGTGTGGGATAACAGCCCGGATGCGCTTCATGCAGCGGATTTGAAGTGGATACATGCACGCTTTCCGAACAGTGAATACATTCATACTCCGGAAAACAGTTCGTTGGCTAAAGTATATAATCAAGTTTATGTTACTAATACGCAATATGATTATTTCCTGATTTTGGATCAGGATACCACGCTTACCACTGATTTTTTTGTCGCCCTGCGTAATGCCATAGCCCGGCACCCGGGCATCAATTTATTTTTACCGCTCGTCTGTCATGGTCATCAGGTTGTAAGCCCTGCCGATTTTCGTTTTTACAGGGGCGTTTACTGGACGCAACGGCAAACCGGATTAGTAACCGCTCAAAACCGGCTGGCTATTGCCAGCGGCATGACCATTCGCATGGAATACCTGAAGGAAAAGGCAAACCGTTTCGATGAGCGCTTGAAACTCTATGGCGTTGATGATAAATTTATACTGGATTACGGAAAAGAAAATCAATATTTCTTTGTGCTCGATTATGTGCTGACGCATCAGCTTTCCATGTTTGAACAGGAAGATGTCGAAAGGAAAACGATGCGGTTCATTGAGCATAAGCACGCACAAAAGGCTGTTTGCAAATCGGTATCCCTGTTATCGTGGGTTATGATTTCTGTTATGTTATTTATAAAATCAATCGCGTGGGCATTCAAATGGAAGGACATTCGCATAATTTTTAAATAATGAATATACTTTTCATATCGCATACTGCCGGTAAAACAGGTGGTGAGAACGTGCTGATTGATGCCATGCGTGCCGTTGCCGAATCTACTGCCCATACCCTATTCGTCGCCCTCCCCGATGATGGCAAAACCGCCTTTGCGCACGCTTTGTCCGGCGTGCGGATAGCCGGGATAAAGTATTTTAAGTATCGTTCGGCACGCAATACCACATGGCTGCTGTTCCGGAATATCGGATATGGCCTGCTATTCGGGTTGCGCAAATTAAAGCGTTATTGTAAAACCAATAAAATAGATGTACTGTATATCAACAGCAGTGTAAATATTATAGGAATATTGCTGGCGCAACAGTTGAATCTCCCCTACATTTGGCATATTCATGAACATTCGACGGCGGCGCACCGGTGGACGCCTGTGTGGGTCGATAAATATTACCGCCGATGGCTTTTCAACAGCCGGTGCCGGTCGGTTTTTGTCAGTGTTGGCAGTCGTGCCCGGTGGGCAGCAAACCTGCGGGTTTTGTCGATACCTCACAGTGCGGTTATTTATTCGCGATATGCGGAAATGCCGAAAGTGAGCGAAAAACGACCGCCACATCCTTTCACGTTTGGGTTCTTGGGGACGCTTTCGCAGAATAAAAACACCGGCGCGTTAATCCGTGCGTTCCGGCAGCAAGCGGGGGATGTAAGATTGCTTATTGGCGGCGATGGCGAGTGCCGGAAGGCCCTGATAAAGCAGGCCGGCGATTGTCCGGGTATCACGTTTGCCGGATTTATTACAGACAGGTATTCGTTTTATGACCGGATAGACGTACTGGTCGTCCCGTCGTTCAACGAGTCGTGGGGACTGGTTGCACTGGAAGGCATGAGCGCCGGTATTCCCGTAATAATAACAAAAAACACTGGGCTTGCAGAATTGTTTACCCATAACGGGGAATGTATATTTATAGATCCGTTTGATGTAACCGACCTGTCGAAGGCCATGACCGGCGTAAAGGATAATCCGGCTGCCTGTCGGCGCATGGTATATCGGGCGCGTCTTCGATTAGAAGCCTTGGCGTTAAATCGGGCGTTCGATGCCCGAATTATAGACATTATTCATCAATCATCAAAATAGATTTTACATGTATTATTTAATTATATGGCTCATTATCGCCGCAAGCGCCCTGTTTTATTTTTTATATCAAAATAAAAAGAAATACTGGTTGTCTGCGCTCTGCTATACGGCGCTTGTCCTCACTGCCGGATTGCGCTATGAAACCGGCACCGATTATTTCGCCTATGCCTACACCTATAACAATACGCCCACGCTGGCCAGCTTCTCCCCTGTGGTGAATGACATGGAAATAGGGTATATCTTCCTTAATTCCCTTTTCCGGACGACTGGCGCAGATGTTAATATCTTATTTTTATTCATCTCCGTTATCACCACCTTTATTCTTTTCCGATCGTTTCAGGCATATATCCCCCGTCAATTCTTTTTTGTCGGCATTTTATTATATTATTCCACTATTTACCTCGGGCTTGATATGAGTGGCGTTCGTCAGGCGATTGCGGTAACGGTTTTCCTGTTTTCGCTTCGATATGTCTTTCAGGGGCGGTTTTGGTGCTATTTTTTGTGCATACTCGTATCGTCTTTATTTCATCAATCGGCGTTGCTGCTGCTGGCTTTTTATCCGGTACTGAAAGTGCGTATCCGTCCGTCCGTACTGTTTACACTATTGGGCATAGGGATCCTGATTTTTATATTCAAAATAACATGGCTGCATACCCTGTTAGAATACGGCGCATCCTTATTTACGGAAGACAGCTTAATTGCCCGAAAATTGACGACCTATACCTCCAGTGAAATATTTCTCCGAAACAGGATTTTTTCGCCCGCAATCCCTTTTTATGTGATGCTGTTTATACTGGCTGTTATCATGCGCCGGCAGCTGTCAGAACAGACACCGTATTTTAATATCATCTTCAATCTTTTCTTTTTATTTGTATTATCGTTTTTTTACTTGTATGAATCATTGGACATCAGTTTCCGGTTCGGGTATTATTTTATGCTTTCCTACACACTCCTGCTTCCGCTGGCGCTGGGTTTAATAAAGTCGCGCAGGCATGTTATCGTGGCAATGACCGTCATCTTTATGTTGAGCGTATATGCCATGCGGGATGTGTTTTTGGAAAGTAATAAACAAATGATGATGTACCGTCCCTATCAAAATTATGTATTGATAAAAATGGGATTGCAGCATCGCGATGCGAAGAAAAACACAATAATCAACCCGCAAACCCATAAATCAATCAACCCGTAAATCCGTAAATAAAACATGATCTCAGTTTGCATGGCTACCCATAACGGGGAAAAGTATATCAAAGAGCAGTTAGATTCCGTTCTTTGCCAGTTAGGTAAAGATGATGAAATTATTATCTCCGACGACGACTCGACGGACAGCACGGTAGCTATCGTTACCGGTTATAAAGACTCCCGGATTACGGTTTACCGGAATGTGAAACGAAAAGGAGTAACCGGCAACTTCGAAAATGCCTTAATTCATGCCGGAGGAGATTATATTTTCCTCTCCGACCAGGACGATGTCTGGAAAGAAAACAAAGTACGGGTCTGTGTAGAAAAGTTGAACGACTGTGATGTCGTCGTGTCGGACTGCACGGTGGTCGATGACGGATTGCAGGTTATAGCCCCTTCTTTTTTTGAAAAAAATAATACCCGGAAAGGGCTTGTGCAAAACTTGTATCATAATTCCTATATGGGTTGTTGTATGGCATTTCGGCGCACGCTGCTTCAACGGAGCCTGCCCTTCCCGAAGCACATCCCGGTGCACGATGTATGGATAGGATTTGTAGCCGGGCTGTTTTATACGACCCGGTTTATTCCTCACGCGTTAGTGCTGTACCGCCGGCACGGGAATAACAGTACGCCCACCTCGCAACCTTCTCATTATCGCGTGTGGAAAAAAATAACGTTCCGATGGAATCTGCTCCGTTATATTCCGTTATTACTTGTACGAAGAAAGAATAATTAAAATATTGTCCGATTAAAATGATAAACGTTTCGATTGTAATATACAATAACAGCAAAGAAGACATGCGTACCGTAATCGGCTGCATCGCCCGCAGCCATGCCGCGTCCGTTTATGTAGTTGATAATTCCCCGTCCGACCGGCTGAAGGAATTTACGGAAAAGCTGTCCCGAAAGGTGATTTACATACACCGGCAACAAAACATCGGCTATGGCGCAGCACACAATATTGCCATAAAAAAATCCATCGAACAGGGAGCAAAATACCATTTGGTGCTTAACCCCGACGTTGAATTTGAACAGGGAGTTGTAGAAAAATTAGTGGAATTTATGGACAATAATCCCGAGGTTGGATTGGTTATGCCAAAGGTCTTATATCCAGATGGCAGCATTCAATATTTGTGTAAGTTGCTGCCCACGCCATCGGATTTGATTTTCCGCCGGTTTTTTTCTTTTATCTCTCGGACGAAGGAGGAAAAATATGAACTGCGGACAATGGATTATAAACAGGAACATTTTGGCGTGCCGTCTTTATCCGGCTGTTTCATGCTGTTCCGCACAGCCGTGCTTGAAAAAATAGCGGGATTTGACGAACGGTATTTTTTGTATATGGAAGATGTGGATTTATGCAGGCGCCTGCATCGGGTGTCGCACACGGCATTTTATCCTGCGGTGAGCATAGTTCATCATTATGCAAAGGGGTCGTATAAAAATTACAGGTTGTTGCAGTATCATGTTTGTGCTGCCGTGAAATATTTTAACAAGTGGGGTTGGTTTTTTGACAAAGAGCGGCGCATAATCAATAAACGAGCGCTTAAAGCGACACTTAAATAAAATGGCTTCGATACAAATTTATTTAATCATAAAATATCCCGACCATGGAACCAAAAAATTCAATCAAAATTTTTGAAAACAAACAAGTTCGCTCTGTATGGGACAGCGAACAGGAAAAGTGGTATATCTCTGTTGTGGATGTGATAGAGATATTAACGGAAAGCAGTCGTCCGCGAAAGTATTGGGATGACCTTAAACGTAAGCTATTGGCGGAAGGTAGTGAGTTGTCCGCAAAAATCGGACAACTGAAATTGCAATCTGCCGATGGGAAGTTTTACAAAAGCGATGTTGCTGACGTAGAGCAGCTTTTCCGCCTTATTCAGTCCATTCCGTCGCCCAAGGCGGAGCCTTTTAAGCAGTGGCTTGCCCAAATTGCCCGCGAGCGCCTGGAAGAAATGGACGACCCTGAACAGGG
>JAISYY010000300.1 GCA_031269635.1 Tannerella sp.
TTTCGCCGTACATGATTTCGGGATATTTGTCGTCATCGATGTTGCCGACAAACGGGGTTCCGCTGCCGCGGTCGGCGGAAAGTATTTCCTGCATTACCTTGATGTCGCCGGTCAGAGGATCATATACGTAAAAATAAGCACTACCGTAGGCCAATATGTCCACCTGGCCGTCCAGGTCGAAATCGGCGGGGATGGTGGCCGTGACCGAAGTGTTGGGCAACAGCACCTGCAGAATTGGCAGTAGGGTCGGGTCGGTAACCGGGGTCGCCGGGGTAAATGTATTATTTCCTGTGGCCCCCGTCCGGTCTGTGATATTAATGGAATAGACGTTCCCGCCCCAGACCAGTTCGGACCTGCCGTCCCCGTTGACGTCCACGACCGATACTTTGGGAGTATTTTGATTCTGCCCATTTAAAAATCCGCAGTTAAGCAACAGTTTTCCCGTAGCCAGGTCGAAGATGCGGTCTCCAGTGACGATCTCCGCATGGCCGTCGCCGTTGAAATCCGAAAACATGACGCTTGCCGATTTATAACCGTTGCCACTGCCGTCATTGGCGACATTGTACGTGGTATATGGGTTGTCCGATCGGTTTGTCGCTGCCGTAGCTCCCCATTTCGTATTTCCGTTCTTGTCGTATGCATACAGGTATCCGTCCATGGCAGCTACCACAATCAGCCCCGGTGAAGAGGCGTTGGACCGGGCCAGGCCGATCTGTCCGCGTCCGGTCGTGGAATGGTATACATTCTCCGGCACGCCCGGCATAGTCGTAGCCGGCAGGTTAATCAGCACAGAAGTGTTGTCTTTCATGTCGAAGACGAAAATCCCGTTTGACGCATAGCACCAGGAAGTAGAATGATTATGACCTCCGCCGGCGGCATAAGACTTTGCCGCAACGATTTCGACATGCCCGTCGCCGTCAAGGTCGCCCACGTAGGGAGTCTGGTAAACGGAAACGTCGTTGTTGCCGAGCATGACCGGGGTGGTATTGATGGTCCAAACCATCTCATCCATGGGGACGGCGCAGTCGGTTTCGACCACGTTGTCGGGATAGAAATAGACTCTTACCAGGATGTTTTGCGTCTGCTGGCAAGTCTGGGGGATGATTCCCGTCAGGTATTCATCCGTCGCCGTGACCGTGTACCGCAGCAGGGCGAAGGCCTTGCCGGGCAGCAGCGAAAGGCTCTGCGCGGGGATAGTGAAACCGGAGCCGGACACGGTTCCCGCGAGTGTGGTAGCCTGTCCGGAGGGAGTAATGTCGGTCAGCGTCCAGCCGCCCGTTACCGTGCCTTTGTATCCCGTGTAACCGATCGTCCGTCCGGGCAGGGTGATTGTGCCGGAGGCCACCATCGTCTCTTCGGTGGCGCCGGCGTGGAGTTTGAAATTGGCGCAGGTCGAGAGTTTGGCAACAGTAGCCTGTCCTGCGGCTGTCCTTCCACAGGAGAAGAAGCCGTCGCTCTGGCTAACGGCTATAAGCGAGGTGCCGTCGGGATAGGGGTCGCCCGTGCGGAAGGTGAACAGCGGCGGGCCGTCGGTCAGTTCGTAGATTAGCCTGGCGTCGAGGGCAACGTTCTGGTTTCCGTCGTCCGTGTACCGGGTCGCCGTGCCGACGTATTTCGGAGGGACGTCACTGCCGGGCAGCAGCAGCGGGGCCGAATAGAAAAGTGCGCTGCTGTTCGGCGGCTGGGGCTGTGTTGCATGTGAATACACGAAATTGTTCCCGCTGTCGTACTTGTAGAGGTAGTAGCCGTTCACATACGACTGGTAGGGCTGGTTTGCAATCGTGCGGCTTCCGGAAAGGAAGGCGCCGCCATCCAGGCTGGGCGAAACGTTGCTGAGGCTAAAGTTGGCGGGTATGCCCGGCAGCCCGGTCAGCAGGAAGACGCTCATGTTCAGCGATGCGTCAATGCGGATAAGCCGGTCGGGCGTTACGGCGATGAACGCGTCGCCGGCATATTTGGAGATAGAGCGTATTTCGCGGTATTTGTCCTGTTTGTCGACAAGCAGGACGCCGTTCTGGTCGTATTTGCGCAGCATGGTAATGGAATCGCCGGCACCGCCGTTTATTCCTTTCATGGTAGCGTCGAAGCCTGCCATGACGATGTTGCCGTCCGAGGTGCGGTGTCCGTTGTAGAATCCCATGCCCCGCACGAGGGTGTCGAGCACTACATTCAAATCTGCGTCGAATTTCACGATCCACGCGCCGTAAGTCAGGAACTGGCTACCGTTGGAGTTGGCGTCCCAGTTTGGCTGCTTTTCACTATTGGGAGCGTCCCAGTTATAGAGCCGTCCGAAAGCGATATACCCGCCGTCGCCGGTCTGGAAGGCGGCATTGAACTGTGCATTCGCGCGGGTAGTGGTGTGCGTGCTGATGTACGACTGGGGAATGGTGGCTGTCGCGCGGCGCAGTTCGTTGCCCGATTCGTCGAAGATGATGATCATGCCGTCCATCCGTCCGGGGTCGGTAATAGTCAGCCACGGGTATCCGCAGGCGGTGTAAGTGCCGTCGGGGTTGGGCTTGATATTGGTGATGATTCCCTGTCCGAAGGTTTTGTTCCATACGACGCCCAGGTCGTCGATGCCCTGGGCGCAGAGATTCGACCCGCCTGCCGGAAAGAAAAATAAAAGAATCAGGAGCTTCATTATGAGCGATGACCTCATTACACAGGAAAACGGGGGAAATGTAAAATCTCGCGCCCCTCGTTCCTGCGTGACTTTCTCGCGGACAGACATGCTGCATCGTGCAGCTAAAGATGTATTCATATACATTAATACTATTATATTTGTATTCGTTTCAGACTTTAAGCTTGTACAAAAAAAAAGCGTGCAAACTTTTGAGGTTTACACGCTTTTAATATATCACCGCATCGCCGGACGGTCGCAAAACAAAACGTTTTAGATCGAAATCGGTGACATTGTCGTCAGGTTCTAACCGTGCAGGGACACAATCTTTCCGTACAATATCGGTGTTTCTTTAATTGGACGCGCCATAATACATTTGTTTTTAATTAATAATTACGACGCCAAAGATACGGTAACTTTGCGTGTAAACCAATATGTCAAAGAACTTTTTCTAACTGTAAAAGGGGCGTTCCCTGCCTTTTTGAATGGCAGGAGACACCCCGGTTTTATCCGAGCTTACGGGATGATGACGCTTTCAATGGCGTTCCACGGGTCTTTTGCCTGCCGGTCACTTCTCTTTTTCATAAGCATTTCATTTATCTGCGCATCCCAACGGGTGATCTGCGCATCCCGGTGAGCAGGATAGCTATCGTAATGTGTTAAAATCGTCCTGAAACGGGTTGCCGGCGACCATGTTTTGCGCCTGTGCGGCAAAACGGGCGCCAGCATCTTCACAGATGCCGGATATTCCGCCCGGAAGCCGGAAAGCAAAACCCAGGCTTCTTTCATAGAGGTATTTGCACACCAATTGCAAAAAAATAATAACCCCATAGGATAAAGCGGATCAAAGGGGGTTATTCGAATGTTAAATATCGTGCTCCTTACGGAGGATGGTAGTAATATGTTGAAAATCAGCCTTCTTCCGCGGGAAATGAACCCTGCGTAATTCAAAATGAGTGTCGCATATTGAGTAGTAATGAAGTTCATCCTGTTAACTATTTTCAAATACCATCCATAAATGCGCCAAAGATAAAACAAAAAAACAAATTCACGGCATTTTTCTATAAAAAAAAGAAAAAAAACGTGCCTTTCCGCAATTTAATCCGGATTACCGCAAATTCAATGGCGTTTGGCCTTTTGAATATATCCGATGGCGTTTTTACAAAGTGTGGTGATCGCGTTCCAGTCTCCCGACGATACAGCCTCCTTTGGAAAAAGTTTGGAACCCATGCCGACGGCTGTTACGCCGGCTTTGAACCATTCGCCGAGGCTGGCTTCGGTCGGCTCGACGGCTCCGGTTGCCATGATCATGGTCCAGGGCATGGGCGCTTTTACGTTTTTTACGAACGACGGGCCGCCGACGCTTCCTGCCGGGAAAATTTTGCAAAGGTCGCAGCCGGCTTCCTGTGCGAAGCCTATTTCGGAAACGCTGCCGCATCCGGGTGTATAGGGCACGAGGCGGCGGTTGCACACTTTGGCTATGTCGGGATTGAACAGCGGCCCTACGACAAAATTGGCGCCGAGCTGGAGATATAACGACGCCGCCGGGGCGTCGACGACGGAACCGATTCCGAGTATCATTTCCGGACATTCCCTGGCGGCGTATTTGTTCAGTTCCGCAAATACTTCCTGCGCAAAGTCTCCCCGGTTCGTAAATTCGAAAGCGCGTATGCCACCCTCGTAACATGCCTTGAGCACATTTTTTGCCGTATCCGCGTCCCGGTTGTAATAAACAGGGACGATTCCTGTGCGGACGATAGCGTCCAAAACCTGCAATTTGTTGAATCTTGCCATAACTAATTATGAATTTATTGTTAAATCATCAAAAAAGATTAATCGTACGGCAAAGAAACGAATAAAAAATGAATTTTGTATGAATTGTTTTATTATTTTTGCACGCACAAGAACCTTATAATAATTTACTTCACTATGATTAAGAAATTTTTTCTATTATCCTCGTTGCTATTGCTGATAGCAGGATGTGCGACGAATGTGGACACAAGTAACATTGTGTTCGTGGGTTTGCAGACGGAGATGCGTGAAAATCCCGAAGGCGTAGGCGTTGCAAAACCTCGTTTTTCGTGGAAATTTACAAGCGTCAGGCCGGATGTTATGCAAGAGGCTTACCGGATTGACGTCGCCGGTTCGGAAAAAGCGCTTAAAGCCGGTGGCGACGGTTTGCTCTGGAGTTCGGGACGTGTGGAATCCGGCGGTTCATTGCTTGTGCCGTACAACGGCAAGCCGCTCGAATCAGGGAAAAAATATTACTGGCGCGTCACCGTCTGGACGAATCAGGACGAAACGGCCGAAAGCGACATCCGTAGTTGGTCTACGGCTTTGCTGAACGCTTCGGACTGGCAGGCTGAATGGATAGGCGTCAACGACCCTGAAAACCTGACGGTGAAAGACAACCGGACTGCTCTCCCGGCGCGTTACCTGCGGAAAGAGTTTAAGACGGCTTCAAAACCCGTGCGTGCGATGCTGTATGTGTCGGGCGTCGGCTCGTCGGTATGTTATATCAATGGGAAAACCGTCGGTAATGATGTTTTCGGGCCTCTCGCTACCTGGTATGATGCCTCGGTTCCCTACTTGACTTACGACGTCACTTCGCTTGTCAAAAAAGGAGCAAATGCAATCGGCGTCGCACTCGGTAACGGACGTTTCCTTACGATGCGCGAACGCGGGATGTTGGGCTTCGGCTTGCCCCGCCTGATTGCGCAGTTGGACATTGAATATGCGAACGGCGAACATGACACCGTGGTCAGCGACGAATCGTGGAGGGCTTCGAACAAAGGCCCCATCCTCGAAAACAGTGAGTTCGACGGGGAGAAATACGATGCACGTCGCGAATTGGGAAAATGGACGGAGGCCGGATATGACGCTTCCGCCTGGAACAGCGCCGACCGGATGGAAGCGCCCAAAGGCAAGTTGACGGCGCAACTCTCCCCCAGCCTTAAAGTAATGGAGGAGATAAAACCCGTATCGGTCAAAAAGGTCGAAGGAGGGCGTTATATCGTTGATATGGGGCAGAACATGGTCGGGTGGTTGCAGGTCAGCCTGAACGGAAGGAAAGACAGGCCGGTAACGATGCGCTTCGCGGAGGTGCTGAAACCGGGCGGGACGGAATTATACATGGACAACCTGCGCGGCGCACAGGTTACCGACGTGTATACGCCTGCCGCCGACGGCAAGTTCACGTGGGAGCCTGCGTTTACTTATCACGGTTTCCGTTTTGCGGAAATATCGGGACTTGATGACGAGCCGGCCGTAACGGATTTTACGGGGAAGGTGATATACGATGAAATGGCGACAACCGGTACGTTTGAAACGTCCGATGATTTGATTAATAAAATCCACAAAAATGCGTATTGGGGTATTCGCGGCAATTACCGTGGGATGCCTACCGACTGCCCGCAGCGCGACGAACGGCTTGGCTGGCTCGGCGACCGTGCGACGGGTGCCCACGGCGAAAGCTTTTTGTTCAACAATGCGTTGATGTATAACAAATGGCTGGTTGACATTGAAGAGTCGATGCGTGAAGACGGCAGCATATCCGTCGTTTCGCCGCGATACTGGACTATTTATAACGACGATGTGACCTGGCCGTCGGCCTATTTCTATATCGCCGACATGCTGTATAACCAATTCGGCGACGTATCTTCCATCAAGGCACGATACCCTTCCATGAGGCGCTGGGTTCAACACATGACAAGCAGCCACATGCAGGATTATATCCTCATGAAGGACACTTACGGCGACTGGTGCATGCCGCCCGAATCGCCCGAACTGATCCATTCAAAGGATCCTTCGCGTAAAACCGGCGGACAGGTTCTCAGCACAACGGTTTTTTACAGTATCCTCCGGTTAATGCAAAAGTTTGCCGTGCTGAACGGCGTTCCTGCCGATGCCGATGAATATGCCGCCCTTGCCGCCGGGATAAAAGAAGCCTATAATAAGAAGTTCTTTAATACCAAAACGGCCCAATATGACAATAATACGGTTACGGCCAACATCCTGTCGTTACAGCTCGGCCTTGTGCCGGAAGGTTATGAGGAGAAGGTTTTCGCCAATATCGTGGAAAAGACCGAAGTGGACTGCAAAGGCCATGTCAGTGTCGGCGTGCTCGGTATCCAGCACCTGATGCGCGGCCTTACGCAGCATGGAGGACTTGAACTTGCCTATAAGATTGTCACGAACGAGACGTATCCTTCCTGGGGTTACATGGTCAAAAACGGCGCCACCACCATCTGGGAACTGTGGAACGGCGATACGGGCGATCCCGGAATGAACTCCCGGAATCACGTAATGCTCCTGGGCGAT
>JAISYY010000380.1 GCA_031269635.1 Tannerella sp.
TCGTTTTGTTGTCTGTTGAAATGAATCTCCTTACGTGCGGCAAAAATAGTGATTAACGGTTACATAATTCACATAATTTCCTACAATTCGGATAATAAAAAACCGTAAATTTTGAAAATCCTGCATTTCCCCCCATTACAGGAACGATCCCCTGAATTGAGTATACAGAACGATTGAACCGGTCGAATCGCCTGAACCGGCAAACGAGGACTTGAAGAAACGGGATATATCTCAGCAAATGTTTTAAAAACCGGATGCGTTAGCCCTGACGGGTATTGACAAGCAACTCCGGTGGCGTCCGCACATCCCGATCAAAATCTTCAATCGCTGTGCAGGCGAAATTTGACGGATGCTTGTATCCGGTTTAATATTAATTATAGGTGATTCGGCTTTTTTTCTCCTGAATGTTCAGTATATTTGCCGCCGTACATGAAGGAAAAAATGATGTATGGGATACGGTTTTATTTATGAAAATAAATTATTTAGATATGAAGAAAAGTCTTGTTATTTTGGTTGTTGCTCTTTTATCCTGTTCATATAGCGTTTACGGGCAGTCGTTTAAAAGTGTTTTTAGGAAGGCGTTAGACGAAAAAGACCTGGCAAAAGCCGAAAAAATACTCCGGGACTGGGATCTGGCGGATGCGAATGATGCGGAGTTGTATGTCTCTTATTTTAATTTCTATACGCTTAAAAGCAGGGAAAAGGATTCGACTAATTACGACAGAGAATATGTGCAAGAGGCGCTTGATTTTATTTCCGAAGGGATAGAACGCTTCCCTACGCGGTTGGATATGCGTCTCGGGAAAATTTATATGCTGGAGAAACTGAAGGATTACGATGCTTTTACGAATGATATTCTCAGTTTGATACGGTATTCGAAGAAAATCGAAAATAACTGGAAAGGAGAGGACTTCAGGCTGGTGGAAAGGCCGGATGAAATGCTTTACGGAGCCGTACAGGATTTTTTGGGGAAGATATTTGTAAAGGATGATACGGCGCTTGATGAGAAGGTCATCACAATCTCCGAAGAAATGCTCCGGCACTACCCGAACCATACGCAGAGCTTGCTGAATATTTCTACCGTAAATATTAAACGGAAGGATTTTGACAAGTCGCTTGAGGCTCTTTTAAAAGCAAATAAAATTAAGCCTGACGATTCGATTCTTAACTATAATATTGCGTATGTTTATCAGGAAAAAGGCGATAAGGAAAATGCGAAAAAATATTATAAGCTTACTGTCGACAATGCAAATGAGAAAGAGAAACGGCTTAAGGAAGCTGCGCAAAAACAATTAGATGGATTGAAATAGCAAGCTATGTCCAATCCATTAATTCCTGCGGAACTTGGTACTGAAAAGATAAGTAAGCTACTGAGGCAATATGCCGTACCGGCCATTATTGCGATGACGGCCGCTTCGCTCTACAATATGGTCGACAGCATCTTTATCGGGCAGGGAGTTGGCGCGCTGGCCATTTCCGGCCTTGCCGTCACGTTCCCGTTCATGAACATCGCCGCGGCGTTCGGTACACTGGTAGGCATCGGCGCGAGTACGCTTATCTCCGTCAAACTGGGTCAGAAAGATTATATTTCCGCACAAAAGGTGTTAGGCAATGTTTTTGTACTGAATATCGTTATTGGCATTTTATTTACGGCCGTGTCGCTTGTATTCCTCGATCCCATACTGTATTTTTTCGGTGCAAGCGAGAACACGATCTCTTATGCACACGAGTATATGGAAATCATCCTGTACGGGAATGTGATAACGCATCTTTATTTCGGGTTGAATAACGTGTTGCGTTCATCCGGGCATCCCCGCAAGGCAATGATGCTTACGGTCACGACGGTAGTCCTGAATACCCTGTTGGATCCGATTTTTATTTTCACCTTCGGGTGGGGTATAAAGGGGGCTGCGATTGCTACGGTGTTGGCACAATTAGTCTCCCTTGTATGGCAGGTTCGGATTTTCAGTGACAGGAACGGACTGTTACATTTTCGCAAAGGAATTTTCAGACCCGAATCCCGCCTTGTAAAGGACATGCTGGCGATCGGCCTGTCGCCGTTCCTCATGAACGTCGCTTCGTGCTTTATTGTCATTCTCGTAAATAACGCAATGAAGAAGCATAGCGGCGATTTGGCAATCGGGGCGTTCGGGATTGTGAACAGGCTTGTATTTATATGTGTGATGATCGTCATGGGGCTGAATCAGGGGATGCAACCCGTTGCCGGATATAACTATGGAGCGCAGAAGATGTCCCGGGTACTGGAAGTACTGAAACTTACCGCTTTCTTTGCCACGATCGTTACTACTGCCGCATTCTTGACAGGTGAATTGATACCCGGACCGGTAACACGCATTTTCACTTCGGACGAAGAACTGATTGCATTGTCTGTTTACGGTTTGCGTATTACGGTTATGTTTTTCCCGCTGATCGGGGCGCAGATTGTAATCGCGAACTTTTTCCAGAGTATCGGCAAGGCAGGCAAGGCAATCTTCCTGTCCCTGATCAGGCAGGTGCTGGTGCTTATCCCCTGCCTGGTTATTCTTCCCGAATTTTTCGGGTTGACGGGCGTCTGGGTCAGTTCGCCTGTGGCGGACATCGCGTCCTGTATTGTTTCGACGATTATGATTATTCATCAGATAAAGAAATTTAAAACCGAACAGAAATGATTATTACGATTGGAAGACAATTAGGGAGCGGCGGCCGTATCATTGGGAAAAAACTGTCGGAGGCCATGAACATTGCTTATTACGACAAGGAACTTATCGAGATTACGGCAAAAGAGAGCGGGCTGAACAGGACGCTTTTTGAAGAAGCGGACGAGCAGGCGCGAACGGGTTTTTCCGCAGGTATTTTAGGCATGCGCATCCCGTTTCTCAGCGAAGGCGGGATTGCTTATAGCGGTATATCAAATGAAATGCTTTTCCAGATTCAAAGTGATGTGATCCGGAATCTTGCCGGGAAGCAATCGTGTGTCTTTATCGGTCGCTGCGCGGATTATATACTGCGTGACCGCAAAGACTGTTTCAGCGTTTTCATTTGCGCAAACGACGAAGACCGGGTAAGACGCATTATCAGTTATGGCGGCGATCGCGGTATAAAATGCATATCGGTCGAAAAGGCGCGTGATTTAATGGAGCGGGGAGATAAGAGGCGCGCTGCATTTTACAACTATTATTCAAACAAAACGTGGGGCGAAGCGGCAAGCTATCATGTATGTATCAATTCGTCCGTTTTTGGTATTGACGGGACCGTTTCGCTGCTGAAAGAAATGGCGGAAAAGACAAGTGTTTACAGCGTATGAATGTCTTTTATCAACGCCTGCACGTCTTCTTTTTGCGTAGCCCAGCTTGTGCAGAACCTGACGGCTGCCTCCCTGTCATTGATATTTGCCCATAATTCAAAGGCGTATTTTTGTGACAGGAGGCGGATTTGTTCTCTTGTAAGTACCGGGAATTGCTGGTTAGTAGGCGATTCGCATAAGAATTTAATGCCTTTTGCCGTGAATGTATCCCGTATCATCATCGCCATTTGTACGGCATGACGGGATATTTCGAAATATAATCCGTCTTCGAACAGGGCCTCGAACTGCAGTCCGAGTAACCGGCCTTTGGCCATCATGCCGCCCCGCTGTTTGATGAAATAGCGGAAATCTTTTTTCAGGTTTTCGTTTGTTATTACGACCGCTTCGCCAAATAACGCGCCCACTTTGGTACCTCCGATGTAAAAGACGTCGCACATCCTTGCGATATCAGGCATTGTGAGGTTATTGTTTTCAGCCGCCAGCCCATATCCGAGCCGCGCCCCGTCCATGAAAAGCGGTAATCCGTTTCTGCGGCATGTATCACTTAACGCCTGTAATTCCTGTTTTGTATAAATGGCGCCGCCTTCCGTCGGATTTGATATATAAACCATGCCGGGTTGTACCGTATGTTCATGGTTAGCGTCATTCCAATGCCCCGAAAATGTATGTTCAACCTGTGCGGCGGCAAGTTTACCGTCTTCCGTATTCAGTGCCAGCACTTTGTGTCCGGTGGCTTCAATGGCTCCCGTTTCATGCACGTTTATGTGCCCCGCTGTTGCAGAAATCACACCCTGGTGCGGACGCAGGACAGATGCAATAACCGTTGCGTTTGTTTGCGTTCCGCCTGCCAGAAAATGAACGCCGGCCGAATCATTATGGCACAGGCTGCGAATAAGACGGCGTGCGTTTTCGCAGTATTCATCTTCGCCGTATCCTTTTGTCTGCTTCATATTCGTTTCCGTCAGGCGTTCCAGTATTCGCGGATGCGCGCCTTCGGCATAATCACATTCAAATCGTATCATATTTCCCGATGTTTTGTTTGCCTGTTCAAAGAGCAGGCAAAGATAGTATATTTTATCGAATACTGTTATTCTTTTGGGTGTATTGGGTGTCAGTGTTATTTCGCGATGCGGCGGTGTTATTTTAATCACCTGAATAGTCGGATATGGAGAAAAGGATCTTATTGCCGCCGGGATTTATGTCGTTGAGGCTGGCGCCATGAGAGCCGAAAGTCAGTTGCTGCGCCAGTCCTGTTGTTCTCCTGCAAAAAGGGAGCGCCCTTCCCTATCCGTAAGAATGCATGCCGCTCAGGAAATAATTGACGCCGAACCAGGTCATCAAGACAGATGTGAATGCAATCACGGAACAGAGGTTGAAAATCCATAGGTTATTCCGGCGCTTTAGCAGGTGGAGATGTGTTACCACAGCATATACAATGATCGTTATCAGCGCCCATGTCTCTTTTGGATCCCACCCCCAGTAACGCCCCCATGATTCGTTGGC
>JAISYY010000057.1 GCA_031269635.1 Tannerella sp.
AACAGCTTCGACCAGCGACGCTTCCTGTCAAGCTCCAACCGGCAGGCGCTGGCAAACTGGATGTGCCGCGGATTCATCGCCGACTATAAAAACTCAAAAAAATAACCCCCGAACACGGATGCCGCACGAAAGCGGACAGAGAGTTCGAGACCGGACAGCACCCGTTCTTATACATCAAGTAAAATCAATACGTTACCTTTTTGGCGCAATCTTTGCTTCATGAATGGAAAACAGGCCGGACAGCACCGCCGGAAACAATTAAATGATGGAGGATCCGGTTATGATTAAACAATATTTTAAACAAGCAGGAAACTTGCTCCGGCAGGAAAAAGTGTTCTGCACGATTTATATACCCGGCACAGGGCTGTTGATTACGATTGTCATGGCGCTACGCATTTCCGGAAGATGTCCGGAGCGTCGGAAAACGCGCCGCGAGTTCTGAAATGGTTTCCGCGATTTTTGGAAAACGCGCCGCGAGTTTTAGCAGGATTTCCGCGGTTTTCGGAAAACCTGCCGCGAATTTTGAAATAGTTTCCGCAGTTTTCGGAAAATGCACCGTAAATTTTGAAATAGTTTCCGCGGTGTTAGAAAACCTGCCGCAAGTTTCGGGATAGTTTCCACAGTGTCGGAAAATGCACCGCGAGTTCCGAGATGGTTTCCGCAGTGTCGGAAAATGCGCCGCGAGTTTCAAAATGGTTTCCGCGGCTTCGGAAAACCCGCCGCGAATTTCCGGACGAAATCCGACACTTCGGAAAGCGTTTTTATACCCTAATTCATGAAATCCGAAACCGATACAAGCATTTTTATACCCCAATTTATGAAATCCGAAGTCGATGCAAGCGTTTTTATACCTCGATTTATGAAATCCGAAGTCGATGCAAGCATTTTTATACCCCGATTTATGAAATCCGAAACGTCGGAAGGCACCTTATACCCCGAAACACAAAATCCGAAGCGTCGGAAAGCGTCCCGCAAACTCCGGGAAAATATCCGGCACGCCGGAAAACGTCCCGCGAACCCCGGTAAGACAGGCAGAAAGCCCCGGCGGGAAGAAACCAAACTCGTGAAATATAAATATAACAAAAAACACAATAAAAAACAATGAACAAGTATTTTCAATATTTCAAACAAGCCTGGAACCTGCGAGTCCCTCACGGAACACCGGAAAAACCATTACATCCTGTTTATTCCACATCAAATTCTTAATTTTTAATTGATTTAAACCCTCATATCCTGTTTATCCCGCATCGCTTAATCAATCCGCTCCCCCTCCAAGCGCACGATATAGGTCAATCACCGCCTGCGCCTTCTCTAAGTTGTCGTTGACGGTGGTGAGTTGGGCGTTCAGGTAATTTTGCTGGGCGGTGAGGACTTCGATGTATGTCGCTTCGCCTGCGCGGAGAAGTTCCTGTGTGTAATCTACCGCCTTTCGCAGCGATTCAAGTTGCCTGACACGTACGCCGGTTTTTTCCTGTGCCTTTTCGTAGGTGAACAGGATATCCGACACTTCGCTCGCGGCCGTCAGTACCGTCTTTTGGAAGTTTAGCAAGGCCTCTTCTTCCTGTGCTTTCGTGATTTTCACCTGTGCACGCAGCTGCCTGCCGGCAAAAACAGGTTGCGTCAATCCGCCGATGATGTTCGCAAACAGGTTTTCGGGGCGGAAGAAATCCGTCAGCGACACAGCGCTATAGCCCGCCATCGTTCCGGAACCGAGCGTCAGCGACGGATAGAGCGCTGCCTGAGCCGCTTTACGAAGCTCGAAGGTTGTGCGGAACTGCAACTCCGCCGACCGTACGTCGGGACGCAACGCCAGCATCTGCGCCGGAACACCGTACGGAAGCGGCGTGACGGGCGGCGTCCATGTGTCGAACGATTGCCGATCAATCGCGCCGGGTTTGCGTCCGAGCATCACCGACAGGGAATTTTCCAGGCTGCGTATCGCCATTTCAAGATTGAGCGCGGAAGCTTGGGTAGACAGTTTCAGCGCATGGCTCTGTTCCACTGCTGCCGCATTGAGCAGGCCGGCGTTCATCATCGCCTGCATCGACCGGTGACTGTCGTCCAGCAGGCGGACGGTCTCGTTCGAGATGCGTAACTGTTCGTCCAGCGCCATCAGCGTATAATATGACGTCGCAATGGCCGACACCAGCGACGTCTGTATCAGCCGCCGGTATTCATGACTGTTCAGGTATTGGGCATACCGCGCCCGCGCCTGCCGGTTAAGTTTGCCCCACAAATCCGCTTCCCACTGCACCGCGACGCCCAGACGGTACAGGTTAGCGTCGTTTTCCGGCATACCGGTCCGCGTATGCGTCACCTGCCCATTGAGTGTAGCCACCGGAAAATACGCCGCACGGGCCACCTGCAATCCCGCTTCCGCCTCCCGGACGCGCAGATGCGCCGTGCGGAGGTCGAAGTTCTCGCGCAGTCCTTCTTCAATCAGGTTTTGCAGGTACGTATCCGCAAAATACGCCGGCCACGGAATGGCAGCTACCGTCGTCGTATCGCTGCGGTCGGATCCGGTGCGGTATAAATCCGCCGTATCCGTATCCGGAGACTGATATTTGTTCATTACCCCGCACGACGAAACTCCCGCAGCAAGCAATACGCCAATAACCGCAACCTTTGCCGTATTAATCAGCCCCGATTTGGAAAATTTCTCCTGAAGCAGTTGGAATATAATATACAGCGAAGGCACAACCAGCACACCGAGCAACGTACCGATCAACATCCCGCCGATAGCCGAAATGCCGATCGAGCGGTTGCCGATTGCACCGGCGCCCGAAGCCAGCGCCAGCGGCAACAGGCCGAAAATCAGGGCGAACGAAGTCATCAGAATCGGCCGGAGACGCGCCACCGCGCCACTGACCGCCGCCTCGACAACGCCCATCCCCTGCCGCCGTCGCTGCACGGCGTATTCCACAATCAGAATCGCATTCTTCGCCAGCAGCCCGATTAACATAATCAGCGAAATCTGGACATAAATATTGTTCACAATACCCGTACCCATCGCCATCCCGCCGAATATAAATACGTACACGCCGGCCAGTCCGACCGGTAACGAACAAATCACCGCCAGCGGCAGGATATAACTCTCGTACAACGCCGCCAGCAGCAGGTACACAAATATCAGGCAGAGCGCCAGAATCATGTACGTCTGTTCGCCGCTCTTCACCTCTTCGCGCGTCATCCCCGAAAAGTCGTACGTAAAATTATCCGGCAGGACATCCTTCGCCACCTCGTCGATCGCCCGGAGCGCGTCGCCGTTCGCATAGCCACCCATGTAATTGGGCATAATCGTCAGGCTCATGGACGAATACATATTAAAGCGGTTCAGTGTCTGCGGCGCCGTCACATCGGTAATGGTCAGGAACTCCGTCACGGGCGCCATTTCACCCGAAGCCGTGCGGACGAAATAACCGTTCAGGTCGTCCGGTTTCTCGCGATATTCGGGCGAAGCCTGCACCATCACGCGATATTGCTTGCCGTAGAGGTTGAAGTCCGACACGTACATACTGCCCACGTAGGCCTGTATCGTGCTCATCACCTGTCCGAGCGTCAGGCCGGCTTCCTTGATTTTGGGGATATTGGCCTCAATCTGCTTTTGCGGGAAATTCGGGTTAAACGTCGTCATGGCCATCATCACCTCCGGACGCTGCCGCATGGCGTCGAGGAACTGGTTCGTCACGTCGAAGAAACGGTAGATGTCGCCGCCCGTGCGGTCCTGCATCTGCAATTCCACGCCGTTACCAAGCCCGAAACCCTGCAACGTAGGCGTACCCATGAAAATAAAGGTCGCATCTTTGATGTGCGCCGTTTTTTCCTTCAGGAGGGCGGTCACTTCGTTTGTCGTGATTTTTCGTTGATTCCACGGATCCATTTTTATCTGGACGGTCGCATACGAACTGCCTGTACCGCTCATGAAGTTCACGCCGATGAGCGACGCCACGTGCTTCACATGTTCAATCTCCTTTGCAATATTCGCCACTTCGAGCACGATTTCCTGCGTCCTGTCCAGCGAAGCGCCCGGCGCCAGCGTCACCATCCCCATCACGCCGCCGCTGTCTTCCTGCGGCACGAATCCCGACGGGATGATGCGCATCAGGGAGAAAAGAAGGACGGTCATACCGACAATCAGCATCACCGTAATCCAGCGGTGGTTGCGTTTCCCCAGAAAATGCAGCGACCGGCGGTAACGGTCGGTGGTCGCCTGAAAAGCCGTATTGAACGCGAAGGCAAAACGGTCAAAAATATTTTTCCGTTTCCCCTCATTCGCACCGTGACCGCGCAGGAAGATCGCACACAGTGCCGGGCTTAACGTCAATGCGTTGACGGCCGAGATGAGAATCGCAACGGCCAGCGTCAACCCGAACTGCTTGTAGAACACGCCCGACGTCCCTCCGATGAAACTCACGGGGACAAACACCGCCGACATCACCAACGTAATCGAAACGATAGCAGGCGCAATCTCCTTCATCGCCTTCAGCGACGCCTCGCGTGCATCCGTCATGCCGGCATCCAGCTGTGCATGCACGGCCTCGACGACCACGATCGCATCGTCCACCACAATCCCGATAGCCAGCACCAAGGCAAAAAGCGTCAACAGGTTTACGGAAAATCCGAACAGTTCGAGGAAGAAAAACGTCCCCACGATAGCCACCGGCACCGCAATGGCGGGAATCAGCGTCGAACGGAAATTCTGCAGGAACAGAAGCACCACGGCAAACACGAGAAGAAAGGCCTCCAGCAATGTATGTAAAACCTTTTCGATCGATGCGTCGAGAAATTCGTTGGCGTCCTGTACGTAAATAATTTTCAGTCCCGGCGGGAAGGAGGCTTCGGCCTGTTTCAGTTCCGCCTTGATGTTGTTGATGATCTCCTGCGCATTGGAGCCGGCCGTTTGGTTAATACCGATCGTAACGGATTCGTTTCCGTCCACCCGCGAGAGGACGTTGTAGTTAAGCGCACCGAGTTCGACCCGCGCCACGTCGCGCAGGCGAAGCGGCTGATTGTCCACCGAGCGCACGATGATGTTCTCGTATTCGATCACCGATTTCAGACGGCCCGTATATTTTAATGTATATTGGAAACTCTGTTTGCTCTCCTGCCCCAGTTCGCCGGGAGCAGCCTCAATGTTCTGCTCCTGCAGGGCGGCGACGACTTCCTGCGGCGTGATGCGGTAGGCGGCCATCACATCGGGTTTCAGCCAGATACGCATCGAATAGTCGCGTGCGCCGTAAACATTGGCGTCGCCCACGCCCTTGACGCGCTTGATGGGCGGCAGGAGGTGGATGTTGGCGTAATTCTGGAGAAACGTCTGGTCGTATTCGGGATTGTCCGTCGTAAAGTTAATCATCAGGATATTGGAGCTTTGCTGCTTGCGGACGGTCACGCCGATCTGCGTCACCTCCTGCGGCAGGCGTGGCGTAGCGCGCGCCACCTGGTTCTGCACGTTCACCGAGGCAATATCCGGGTTGACGCCCTTTTCAAAAAAGACGACAATCTGCGCCGAGCCGTTGTTCGAAGCCGTCGAAGTCATATACGTCATTCCCTCGACGCCATTGATTTGCTCCTCAAGCGGAATCACAACGGCGTTCATCACCACGTCTGCATTGGCGCCCGGATAGTTTGCCGAGACGCGCACGGTAGGCGGCGCAATGTCGGGATACTGCTCGACGGGCAACATGAGCAAACCAATGATACCCAGCACCATGATAAGGATAGAGATAACCGTTGACAATACCGGCCTGTCTATAAATGTCTTCAGCATAATTTTAAAGGTTTATTGTTCAACAGATATTTTAACGCCATTCGTAAGCGTCGCCACGCCGTCCGTGACAATGCGTTCACCCACGGAAAGGCCGCTGTGCACGATATATGTTTTACCGTCGGGCGTCGGCGTGACCGACAGGATACGCTGTGCGGTCACACCGTCCTCAACGACGTAAACCAGCACTTTGTTCTGCTGCGCGAAAGTGGCGCGTTGCGGAATCAGAATCACATCGCTGTAAGCCGCCGGAATGGAAACCGTTCCGCTCGTCCCGCTGCGCAGTAAACCTTCCTCGTTGGGAAACCCGGCGCGGAAGCCGGCGCTACCCGTCGAGATGTTCACAACGCCCGCGATGGTCTCGATCCGGCCTTTATAAGGATATACCGTACCGTCCGCCAGTGTGAGCGCGACTTCGGGCGCATGTTTCAGTTTTTCGGCCTGCGTACTGCCTTCGAGGCCGCTCAGAAACCCGGCCAGTTCTTTTTCGTTCAGCGAGAAGTAAGCAAAGACGGTCGTCGTGTTTGCAACGGTAGTCAACACATGCTGGCTGTTCACTAAGCTGCCTTTCCGGTAGGGAACGGCGCCCACATGCCCGTTTACGGGACTGGTAACGGACGTCCACGACAGCGTGGCTTCCGCATTGGCCAACTGCGCTTTCGCCTGTTCGCAGACCGCCGAAGCCGCATTATAGGCGTGGCGGTAGGCTTCGAGTTGCACGGCGCTGATAATTCCCTTTTCGGCCAACGGCGTCATGCGGCTTACGTTCAACTCCGCCGTAGCCATCTGCGCCTCCGCCGACGTAACGGCTGCACGCGCGGTCGTCACGGCCTGTTCGGCCTGCGGCGAGTTGATTTTGAACAACACTTGCCCCTGTTTCACGACCGAACCCTCGTCGATGTAGATATTTTCGATAAACCCGTCAATCCGCGGCCGGATTTCGATGTCTTCACGGCCGCGAATCGTCGCCGGACAGACAGTCGTCAGTTCCGTAGAGCCGGTTGAGACGATCATCGTCGGGTATGTTTGTGGCGCACTGCTACCGCCACGTCCCTGTTGCTTCCCACAGGAAAGCATTGCGAGCAACATCAAAGTCGCCCCTCCCCAATACATTTTCATCTATTCTATACTTTATAAGTTATTGAAATATAATCATTCCTCCTGGTGTGTTTTTATCAAAATCTTTTCATTTACAACAATCTGCACTGCAAAATGTCACACAAATATACGGATATTTGCAATATGCAAGGGATAAATCCACGATGAATATTGATATTTCAGACTTAAAACGAAAAAGAAAACGTTTATCGCGAAAAAAAGAGGGTGTCTCAAAAGTCAGCCATAGGATTATTTTGAGAGTTCGTTGATGACGTCCCGATTAGCTTTGCGGACTTCGGCTTCATTGATTTTGACTTTTTTACGGTCGTATGTCATGAGGCTGTTTGCGTCGTGCCGGGTTGATATTTTGCAGAAGGCGGTGTATGATTTCACTTCGTCGACGGTTTTGCCGGATGAAATAACGGCTATTTTCATGTCGTAGAGGTACGGATTTTGCGTGTCCCACAGGTTTTCACTGTACCTGCGAATACTTTTTTCATAAGGTTCAAAAATTAAATATAGAATAATTATTAAAATGTGATGTCTTAAAAAACAGGCGCCTTAGCCTCAAGCGACGGTGTCGAACCGGTTATTTCGGGCCAGCCGTCGTTCCAGTATACGCGGTCGAGCATCAGCGTCCGTCCTTTCGCGTTCTGCCTGTCTACGGCGTGATACAAAATCCAGTCGTTACCTGCGGCGTCGCGGACGATCTCCGAGTTATGTCCCGTCCCGGCAAACCGTTCGTTCCCATGGATAAAGATTTCGTGACGGTTTTCGAACATGGATTGTCCCTGCTTGTTCAAATAAGGGCCAAATAGACTGTCCGAACGGCCGACAACCGTTGTATATGTGCTTTTAACGCCTTCGCAGCAGGAACCGACAGATGCGAACAGATAGTAATAGCCGTCTTTTTCATGTATGTAAACCCCTTCGTATGCGTTGCCGGCTACTTGCCGCTTTTCCGCGCCGTCTTTTATGGAAAGTCCGTCATCGGAAAGTTCTATTACATATAAGCCGTGGAAACTGCCCCAGAACAAATATTTTTTTCCGTCTTCTTCGATATAAAACTGGTCAATTGAATTTTCAACGCCTATTTCGTTGCTGATGAATAAAGCGCCTTTATCCGTAAACGGGCCTTCGGGTTTACCGGAAACGGCCGCGCCGATGCCGCAAGTCCAGTGGCCTCCCCAGCGCGACATGGAGTAATAAAGCACATATTGCCCGTTGATATGATTAATATCCGGCGCCCACAGTCCTCCTTTAGGTTCGAATGTGGGGCGTGTCTCGTTTGTAAAAGCCGTGCCGATATGTTCCCAGTCAACAAGGTTTTTCGAACGGTGGATGGGGGTGTTGCGGATGTCTTCCGTGGCGTAGAGATAGAAATAGCCGTCGTCCGCTCTGATGATGGAAGGGTCGGGCAGGCTGTAACCGACTACGGGATTACTGTATTTCTTCCCGGAAGGTTCTTCCTGTTCTTTGCTGTTCACGGCGGTGGAACAGGAAAGAAGGATGAATGAGATGAAGACTGAAAATGTTATGCTTCGGCTCGTGTACATAATTATTTATTCGTATTATACTCCGTATGGCGGAGCGTTGCTGTTAAAATCCGTACTCCGTGCTCCGTGCTCCGTGCTCCGTATTCCGTGCAAAGATAAGGTTTTTCCTGCTGAAAATGATTCAATATTCATTCAAAATTTTTTGTTTTTCATGCATCCGCGGCTAATTTTTAAAATTTATGTTGTAAAACATATAAAAAAGACGTGCACTCTATTAAAACAAATTATATCTTTGTAGCGTTTTGTCGAATACATAAACAAAATATGATTGATGTACCATATAAAAAAACAATTATAAATATATACGATGCTCTCTACCGAAAAAAAATACTTATCTCGTTTTGAATTAATTAACACGCCCGTGTTGGTTAATTCCGGATTTTTATTAGAGAGAGAGAGAGAGAGAGAGAGAGAGAGAGAGAGATGAGCAGGCGTATATAGTCTATTTGTATTATGTACACGCGCGTATTCGCATGCGCGTTGGAGACAGCAAAAACAAATCATTTAAACCCTATTCCCCGGTCGTCGTTTTTATCGGACTAAACGACGAAACGGGATTTTTTTATTCACAAAAACATATTCAAACCAATGCCGCCGGTGTGGATTTCCATCGCCGGGCGGACTGTGTCGCGCCGTTACGGGAGGAGCACGCCCTGTGCAATCCTCCCTTTCTATGAAGGTAAGAACGGGTGCGACGGTCTGTATTTGTAAACAGTTCATTTACTGTTTTTTTACCGGGTAAGGAAATACCGGCAACCTGTAAAATTTCGCAGGTTGAGTGTTTAATTTTCAGCTCAAGTTCAATTGAAAAATCAAAGGCGGAACCCTGGCGGCCTTAACAGCTTCGGGATAATAAAAA
>JAISYY010000109.1 GCA_031269635.1 Tannerella sp.
TGGTTTGCGGCAGACCAGGTGGATTGGTACCGGAAACAGAGTGAAAAATATACCTCCGCCAATCAGGGAATACCGTTGCCGGCGCTGGCCTTTTTCCATATTCCGTTGCCGGAATACCGTGCAGTCTATAATGAACAGGGACATCAAATGATCGGCGCACAGTTGGAAGCGGCCTGCTCGCCGGAAATCAACACCGGCATGTTTGCCGCCATGCTCGAAAAGGGCGACGTGATGGGAACGTTTGTCGGACATGATCACGTGAACGACTATCTCTTCAATTACTACGGCATCGCGCTGACATACGGCCGTTTCTCCGGTAGCAGAAACACCTACGGCGACCTGAAGAACGGTGTCCGGATCATCGAATTGACCGAGGGCCAGCAGCGTTTCGACACATGGATCCGTTTAGACGATGAAATTGTGATCAACCGGGTGACATTCCCCGACGACTTGCCCTGGCGTCAGAAGAAATAAGAAACTGTGCACGGCATGGTTTGCTGCAATGCCTCTGTATCTACTTAAATTTCCCACAATGACACAGGTGGTGATTTATCCGGTAAAAAAACAAAAAATAGTTGCATCGTAATTAAAATTACAACAGGAGGACAATGTAAACTGACGGGAATCCTTAAAACGGATATCCCAAAGCAATATGGAGACCTATACTGTCCCAGAATGAAGGGGAGTTGAAGTATTTTTTCCTGCTTGAAACATTCGCGCTACCGGTATCATACGGGAAATGCAAGGCGTAGCCGACGTCGAAACGGAAAACAAGCATGTCCATGTCGTAGCGGAAACCGAGACCTGTTCCGAGGGCTATGTCATTCAGGAAATGTTTCCATTCGAAAATTCCGCCGGGGCGCGTTTTATCGCTGCGCAACAGCCAGACATTTCCGGCATCAAGAAAGATGGCGATGTCAAGGTCGCCGACAAGGCGTCCGCGGTATTCGATATTACCTTCCAGTTTCCAGTCGCCGTTTTGGTCGATATATGCATACACATTCTCCGGGTCCGGCCTGAAACGTCCCGGGCCGATACCCCGTATGGTGAAGGCGCGGATGCTGTTTGCGCCTCCGGCATAGAAGCGTTCGTTCCAGGGCGCCACTTCGGAATTGCCGTAACTGTATATTATGCCTCCCCCGATGCGCATGGCAAGACGCTGGTTGCGGTCGATATAATAGTTGTATCGCAGTTCGGTCGTAGCTTTGAGGAACTGTGCATAAGGATTCCCGAAGATAGCGTTCTGCTTGCCGGGTTTCCTGCCGAACAGGGCATAGATTCCCGATACAAGATTTCCCGCTTCGGATACGGTAAACCTCCACCAGGTCTTGTTCCTTTCTTCGCGCACCGAGGAGTTGTCCAGCGTATATGAGTATCCGATGGAAGGTATGAACTGGTTTTCCAGGCTCTGCGACAGGGACGGATTAAATGCCACAATGCTGTCAAAATCACGCGTTGTTTCCTGAAGCCTGTTAAACGCCAGGCGGAACGGCGTAAAAACATGCCGGCGGATAGGATTGGGAACAAACTCGTACGAGAGGCTTCCCTCGAACCTCAACATCGTATAATATTTCGCCCTGTTCAGGACGCCGATGTCAAAATCAAGATACGTCGAAGCCGAAAAATCATACGCCCTTTTGCCTATCTGCGGCAGTACAAGGCGCGGGAACTGGATATTTCCTTTAATTCCCGTTCCATAGTTATTTATCACGCCCGTGTTCCTTATATTTTTCGCTCCCGTATTCCACTCATACGCACCGTAAATGGAGGCCGTAAGGACTTCCCCGCCGCCGAAGGCATTGCGGCGCGTGAGGTTCAGCGAAGCTCCCGGCCCGGCATAATTGTTGTCGTTAACCGTCGCCCGGACTTCAAACACGCCGTTCAGCGGATAGTCATACAGCGTGTTTATCCGCACGTTCATCGTATCGCATGCAAGGGTCGTGTCTTTTGGGGCATACTGAAATTCCGTGAAGCGGAAAATATCCAGCCGGTTTATCGCTGTTTGCGTTTCCGCCTGTTTTGCCAGGGAATACAAATCCCCTTTCCCAAACTGCAACTGATCGTACAAAACAGACGGGCGTACACGCAATTTCCCTTCATAGCATATAAGCAAATCTTTGTAATAAACGCTGTCGGTCGGACGTTCGTTATCGTATCCCCGCAGGTGGACGGAGATGTCGCCAACCTTCCAGGGGTGTAGCACGGAACGCGGGACGCCCTGTTTCAGGCCGGCCCGCAGGCTGACCTTATGGGGCGACAAAGTGGAATCCGCCTGGTAAACGATATATTCGGGCCTGAAATAATAATACCCGTTATTCCGCATGAGCGCTGCGATGCGTTGCCTCTCGGCGTCCAGCTTGCCGGTGCCGAACAAGTCTCCCGCATTGACCAGACGTTCCGCCTCGTTCAACCGGAGCAGCGTGTCGCCGCGATGCTGCATCCGCCGCCATTCGATCGAATCAATTACGTATGGATCATTTAAGGTGACTTCGTAGCGCACTTTTGCCTTCAGGGAATCTTTTTTATCCGGTATTATTTCATAACCGGTCGTATTTCCGAAATATCCGTTGTCGCGCAAGATGTTCCTGACGATCAAAACACGTGTTTCCGGCCTGACCGAAGATATCAGTACCGGTTTGGCGGCAAGCTGTTTCATCGTCCAACGGTGAAACGCACCTTTCCTGTTAACGTTCGCATTGTAAACCCACAACCCCAGGGGTACGGGCGTCCGCGTAGAAGAACTCCCGAGTAAGGCATTGTTCGGAGGACAGGCAAACGCGCTTTCTATCCTGTCAAGCAATTCGTCGTCAACCGTTATGCTGTCTTTATCCGTAATATGGATATCGGCAATGCCGGTGTACAAAATTTCACCGGCAGGAAGATTCGCGGTCGTGGAACAGGACGTAACCGCCGCTATCATACCACACAACATGTAGCCGTACAGCCCGGATAAACCCTTTCGCCCGAACAGACCGGCGTCCCGTAATATATTTCCCTTTTCCATCATATCCGTTGTCATTTCTCTTCCTCTATATTCTCCTCCGCTTCTTCTTCCACACTTTCCTTTGCGCGATCTTCCCCGTCTTCTTCCGTGATGATTGCATCCTGTTTCCGGAGAATAAATAAATCCCAGAAACGTTTCACTTTCCTGCTCAACGAATAGCTTATTCCTATTTTCGCTACTTCACCCTCGAACAGATTTTCGTATTCCTTGCTTCGGAAAACTTTAACGGCACGCGAGCCGTCCGTATCCGGCATATATTCCAGGGAAACACCGTCGAGGAAAAGCACATTGCCGTACAGGGGATCTTTCGTCGAATAGCGAAGCCCTAATGTTGTATTGAGATGCCCGTTGAAAAAACTCTTGTAGAAACGCCCGATATAGTCAATGCGGCGTCCCATGTCCTGTTGCGTGCCGTCGTAAGTCTCGACGTCAAAAGAGAACGGCACATCACCGAGCAAACTGCCGAGTATGTTTTTTATTTCGCGCTGCAACAGGCTGTTTAACGCCATTCCTACGTCCAGGCTGTTATTCCCGGCGCCTCCGCTCGCAAGGAAAACGCCTGTCACCAACAAACTTACGGCCTGTTTGCTGCGCTCTTCTTCGCCCATTGACGTCAACTGATTCTGCACTGTCGCATCTGCCGGGGCTTCTACAATAAACCGGACGGATACGTTTTCGAGATTGTTCCGCAGTTGAATGCCGGAATTGAAGTCAACCATTTTTTTCCGGCCGTCAACCTCGACCGTCGAGCGCACATGGGTAGTGGCCGTTATGTTGAGGCGCGGATCCATCGGATTGCCCGTCCAGTCTACATAGCTTCCGTTCCTGATGGAGAAATCCGTTAACGGAATGACCGGGATCGTATAGCGCATGGCGCCGTCCGACAGGGTATAGCGCCCGTTCAAACTCAGGTCGCCCTGGCGGGAATACTGCAATGACAAATCCCCGCCGCCTTTTAACTCCACAAATCTCGACTGTTCTTCGTCCAGGTCAATCCGAATTTTCACAACCGGATCTATTTTAATGTTTATGAGAACATCCGTTCCGCCCGCCGCCGCAACGCTACGCCTCCGCCTTACGAAATTAAACGGCCTGCCCGTACGGCGGGGCAGGGTATCGGCAAAATAGGAGAATGTAACTAAGTCATTAAAGCCGTCCTGCACCTCCAGCGGCGAGTCCGGCACTACACAGGTGAGGTTCGTGCTGCCGAGGACGTGTAAATTCCCGCGCATGCGCAATGATTGCAGCGGGCCGGTCAAGGAGGTGTTTATATTCACGGCCAGCCGCCCGTATGCCTGGCTTTCCGGCGTTCTTTTCGAATCTATGAGTTGGAGATTCGCCGCCGACATCCGAAGGTCTGCCACCGGACGGTCGGTGTTCGTCGCATCAAGGGTGCCGTCAATGACGAGGGCATTGTTGCGCAGTCCGTAGAGACTGTACTTGTCCAGCGTGATTTTATTTTTCGTCACGTTTATCGGCTTGTCGTCGAAACGCAGCGTGGTAGCCGAAGGGATGATGTATACGGAACCTTTATCGACCTGCAATGTTCCGCTTACAAGGGGTTTCTCGTCTGTTCCCGTAATTGA
Source organism: Tannerella sp. (assembly GCA_031269635.1). GTDB lineage: Bacteria > Bacteroidota > Bacteroidia > Bacteroidales > Tannerellaceae > Tannerella. The sequence continues at coordinate 4,591 of JAISYY010000109.1, forward strand.
GAGATCGCCCAGCAAAGCGCCCTTGAGCCGGGCCGTCCGGCCGGGAAGCAGGGCGTTAAACATATCCAGCGGCAACCTGCTGATCGATACCGTGCCGTTAATACGATTCTCCTTCCGTCCTTCCCTGTATGAGACGGAAAGCGAGGATATTTCCGACATGTCGCGGAACAAGTGCAAATCGACCTGGTGCGTACTTTTTTCCACAGGTATGTATGTGGCACTCACAAGCAGTTCCCCGATACGCCCGTTTTCATAATAAAGATCATCTACGTCGCTGTCGGCAACGATCATAAATGACGATTCCAGCGGTTCGTAGCGCAATGTTGCATTTAACAGTCCTTTTAGGGAAGGCAGGCTTCCGAAGCGGGTTGATATGATTTCCAGGTCGAGGCGGTTCAATTCGACCATGAGTTCATTCGCGGAGGCGTCGCCCGTACCGGAATGAACCCACAGCGAGGCACAGGCACCGCCGTCCAGCCGCAGGTCGGCCTCCATATCTTTCATGCTCCTGAAACGGAAATAATTATTGTCGTTAACCGTAAACGGGAAAAAGGCGATTACGGGTTTTTCCGGGTATAAGCGGAAATCAAATCCTCCGGGAGCTTTTTTAATATTTACTCCGAGATGCAGCCCTTTACCGCTGTTACTACCTGTATATGAAGCGAATATATCGGCACTATCACTGCGGATGTAACCGTGCGCACTTGCGTGAAAGGCTTCCTGATTGCGGAAACGGTTTTTTGACACGCCGGCCGTGTATTGCAGTCCCAGCGTATCCTGCCATACGTCGAGGCGGATCGTGTCGATCTTGAGCGTATCTTTCACCAGCGCCCGGAGTTCGCCGTTCATGAGCAGGCCGTCTTCCGGCGAAACGGACAAGTCCAGGTTGAATGTTTCAAAAAACACGTTGTATTCCTGCATGAAATTATACAGCGGATTGTCGCGCCCGGCGTCTATCCGCACGGACATGTCGGGGAAGCAGGGGCGCAGTTCCCGGAAGTCAACCGCCGAATCACGCTGCAACTGTTTTCCCGCTTCTGCGGAGAGATAGGTTATTTTACCGGCTAACGCATCCAAACCGGCATTTCCTGTGAGCATAACATTCAGGTCGCCGGCATGGCACGAAGCGCGTACGGTGTCTTCGGCCGAACGGACGGTGAGCGTCAGCATCTTTGACTGTATGGTCTGCTTTTCCATGATTATGTCCCAGTTGCCCAGGGTGACATCAAGCGAATGGCTTTTCCGGAGATCCGTTTCTATTTCCGAAAACACCTGGAACGACGTTACCAGCGGTGTTTCCGTAAGTTGCAAGGCACAAAAGTCAAGCGTATCAACGCTGGCGATCAACGTTCCCGTCACGCCATTCTTCGTTATGTCGCCGTCAACGGAAAGGCTTCCCCTGACGGGGAGGAAGGTGCTATTCAGCTCCGCCTGCAGATGATTTTCCTTCAGGTTTCCCGTCAACGAGATTCCTGTTACGGACAAGTTCCCATAGCGCATTTCGCGGATCCGGCCGTCCAGTTCCAGCGATGTCGAAGGACGGTAAAAATCCGTCCCCTGTCCTTTTGCGTGCAGGCTGGCGCTCAACAGCATCACGGAATCGCCGGGCATGAAGTGTACCGGCTCCAGGCTATCCACATCCAGGCTGGCCTCATAGCTGTTCGCGGAGTGGTTGTATTTTGCCGAAAGTTTCACTTCGCCTGCACTTTCGCGGAGAATCATGTCCGCTACATACGCATTTTTATTGACGGACAGGGCGCCTGCGAAATGCATGCTGTCCGGCACGCGGAAGCGCGAGCGTAATGATGCCGGTAACAGGCCCGGGGCAAAGGCCATATCCTGCGTAACGGCTTCGTAACGGAAGTTCCCGGCACGGCGCTTTTCGTCTGCAATGGATTTTACGTTCCCGCTTATGTTCAGGTCGAAAGCGCCGGGCAGACCCGCCTTGAAACTGCGCAACGCCAGGTTGCCGGTATTCCCTTTGACAGACACGTTTACGTGAAACGCCGTATCGGGGTAATACTCCCGGAAGTTTTCCGGCATGACGGTGGCAAGCATCAGGTCTTCCTTGCCTGCGGAGGCTGACACGTCGACCGACATGTCGCCGCGGGGGGCGAGGCTGTCAATAGCCGTCCATGGCAGGTCGAGCCGCACTTGCAACGTCGAATGTTCCGTTTGCAGCGAAAACGAAGGTATTTGAAGCCGGACGCTGTCGGACACAATGCTTCCCGTCGCGGAGCAGATGGCGATACCCGAACGCTCGCGGGCGGAACATTCCTTCAACAGGACATGCATGTTTTTCACGGATGCATACGACAGCGAATCAAGCAGCAGGCGGACATCGGAAAAGCGTATATGGGATGCGTCGAATCCCGCCGGGGCGGCTTCGCAGGTATCCGTGCCGTAAAAGGCCGCTGGTATGCTTACCTGCAAACACGATGCACCGTAAAAGGCCTTTCCCAGGTCTGCAATGCCGCCGGACAGGAGGGCTTTGCCGATTTGCAAATCAAGGTAAAAGGAATCGCACGGCAGGCGGCACGAGAAGGCGACGTTGTTCAGTTCCGCCTCTCCCAGCTCTATTAGCCAGTCTGTCGCGGACGGCGGCGTACCGGCCGCCGCCGTGTCGCACACGAAAAGATCTATATCGGCGTCCGACAGGGCAATCCGGTTCAGTAACGCACGTCCGTCAGCCGGTTGAATGGAATCAGCCCGGAGAAAAGCATCGCCGGCATGGCCTTTTACAACCATGCCTTCGACCAGGTTTCCCGTATTGAAATCGAACTTTTCCAGGCGTATCCCGTCCACGGACAGTATTCCTTTCAGCAAGGGTTTGAGGCGTACCTGCAGTGTAAGTTTTTCCATGTACAGCAGGGTGTCATTGCCCGGAGCGGACACAGAAACATCCTGCATGGAAAGGTTTAACGGAAACGAAAGCCCGATATGTTCAAATTCGATGTTCATACCCGTAGATTCCGACACGTAGTCCGCCGCCTTCCGGGCAACGGCCTCCTGAACGGGCGGAATATATAAAACCGCAAATGCCAACAGTAACAAAACTGCCGGTATCAACAATACAATTCCAATCCGTTTCACCCAAATACGCATACACATTCTATCTTTTTAACTGTTAAACTTCGGGGACAATCCTCCCGGAGGACTGTCCCGGCAAGACTTAAATATTCACGTGCCTGCCAACGCTGCATCTGAACGCCAAATCACATTCGGATTTCAATCTTGTAGTTGCAAATATATCCACTTTTAATCAATATTGCAACAAAGCGATTCATTTTGCGGCAACCATTCCACATTCTTTAAGACACCTTCACAACACTGCGCTTTCATTCTGAACGGTTTTTTATACTTACCGATCTCTATTTTCTATTCTGCGATATTGCGGAATTAAAAAGAAATAACTATTCACGATTCTAAATTAACGCGGAATTAAGAATAATAACTATTTATAACTCCGCAACAACGCGGAAATATAAAAAACATCTTTTGTGGGATGTAAAATAAAAAGGACATAATAATTAATGAAGCGTTGTCCCGTCAGGGATACCGAAAAAACTGCTCTATCCTGTTTTTATTCTTAATTGATGTCGTGGCTTTCCTGCTTTTATTTTTGTCCCGTATTTTCGCGTCGTTATGCAACTGTTTCGAAATGCGGACGAAGGAAGTGACTTGTTTTGATTGAAATGGCGTTTTTTTTACCGTTTTCGCATTTTATATTGTAACTTTGCAGTCGAAAAACAGAAAGATAATCAACGGTGGTAACTGATATTGAAATGAATGAAAATAAAAGCAGGCTGGACGGGATAAATACCCCGGCAGACTTGAGGCGGCTTGCGCCGGAGCTTCTGACGGATGTTTGTTCGGAGTTGCGGCAGTTTATTATTGACGTGCTGTCGCGGAATCCGGGTCACCTGGCGGCCAGCCTGGGCGCTGTGGAACTGACGGTGGCGCTTCATTATGTTTTCAATACGCCGTTCGACCGGATTGTGTGGGACGTCGGCCACCAGGCTTACGGGCACAAGATACTGACCGGGAGGCGTCAACGGTTCGATACGCTCCGCAAACTGGGCGGGATAAGCGGCTTCCCGAATCCGTCGGAAAGCGAATACGACGCTTTTATCGCAGGCCATGCCTCCAACTCAATATCGGCGGCTTTGGGGATATCCACTGCGTTTGAACTGCAAAAGGACAGCGACCGCCATGTCGTCGCCGTCATCGGCGACGGCTCGATGACGGGAGGGCTGGCGTTCGAGGGCCTTAACAATGCGTCGAACAACCCGAATAACCTGCTTATCATACTAAATGATAATGATATGGCGATAGACCATAATGTCGGAGGGATAAGCCGTTACCTGGTCGATATAACGACAAGCCAGACGTATAACAAGGTGCGGTATGACCTGTACCGCATGATGCGCAAGGTGAACCTGATAACGGAAGACCGGCGCGAAAGCATCCTGCGGTTTAACAATAGCCTGAAGGCGTTGATCTCGAAGCAGCATAACCTGTTCGAGGGCTTCAACATTCGCTATTTTGGCCCGGTGGACGGGCATGACGTGCTGGACCTTGTCAGGAAACTGAATGATATAAAGGAGATGAAAGGCCCGAAACTGCTTCATGTGAAGACACTGAAGGGGAAGGGTTTCAAGCCTGCCGAAGATTCGGCTACGGAGTGGCATGCGCCGGGAAAATTTGACAAGAAGACGGGGCGGCGGATGATCAGCGTTGATTTAAACCGGCCGCAGTTGTACCAGGATGTGTTTGGGCATACGCTGGTGGAACTTGCCGAACGGGACGAACGGGTCGTGGGGGTGACGCCGGCCATGCCTACGGGTTGTTCGATGTGCTTTATGATGAAGCGTTTCCCGAAACGGGCGTTTGATGTGGGGATAGCCGAAGGCCATGCCGTCACGTTTTCCGCAGGACTGGCCAAGGAGGGGATGATCCCGTTTTGCAATATCTATTCGTCGTTTATGCAAAGGGCTTATGACGAGGTTATCCACGATACGGCGCTGCAAAAGCTTCACGTGGTCTTTTGCATAGACCGGGCGGGACTGGTCGGCGAAGACGGGGCTACGCATCATGGCTCGTTTGACCTGGCCTACATGCGCCCGATACCGAACCTTACCATTGCATCCCCGATTAACGAAGCGGAATTGCGTAACCTGATGTACACCGGCTACCAGGATGACGCCGGGACGTTTGTGATTCGTTACCCCCGCGGCAAAGGTGAGCTTTCCGACTGGCGGCAGCCGCTGGAAATACTTCCTGTGGGGAAGGGGCGCAAGTTGCGCGACGGCAGGGACGTGGCTGTCCTTTCGATCGGCCAGGCCGGTAACGAAGTGCGAAAGGCTATCGAAATGATAGGGGACGACGGCCCTTCTGTGGCTCATTATGACATGATCTACCTGAAACCGATCGACGAAGCGATCCTGCATGAAGCGGGTAAACGCTTCAAATGTATTATTACGGTTGAGAACGGTGTGCGTACCGGCGGACTCGGAAGCGCCGTCGCGGAATTTATGACGGAAAACGGGTATGCGCCGAAGATCAGGCGTATCGGGATACCGGATGAATTTATCGGGCATGGCGCTGTCGAGGAACTTTCCGGAATATGCGGCATGGATGCGGAAAGTATTTACAGGGCGATCTTGGAAATTAAAAATTAAGAATTAAGAATTTATCAATTAAGGGGTATGAAATTAATAATCTGTAATGACATGTCTTCGCGGGATAACGCGCTATTAATTGCAAGTGGAGGGAGTACCTGTACTGTTCGCAAGCTAAGGCACTATGTCATCAAGTTAAGGGAAAAGACCGGGTTACTTCCGGCTAATGCCTTCGCAATAACGTTGTCCGGACTGAATTTGAATCGCCCCGAAGAAATTCTTAATTCTTAATTTTATAATTGTACAGGTATGAAAATATTAATTGCAGGAGCGGGGGAGGTCGGAACACATTTGGCAAAGATGCTTTCGAGGGAGAAGCATGATATTATCCTGATGGATCCGGATGAGGAGAAACTTGCTTTTACCCGTTCCGGCATGGAGATATTGCCGATTGTCGGCTCTCCTACTTCGCTCGGCGACCTGGAGGAAGCGGGCGTGAACCGGATGGAGCTTTTTATCAGCGTGACGACCGAAGAGACGACAAACATAACCGCCTGTATGCTGGCGGCGAAGATGGGCGCAGGCAAGACTTTTGCGCGTATTAATAATTATGAATACCTGTTGCCTAAAAACAGGGAGTTCTTTTCCAACCTGGGGATAAATTCAATGATATATCCTGAAATGCTTGCTGCCAAAGAGATTGTTTCGGCCGTAAGACTCCCGTGGACGCGCCAGTACTGGGACCTGTTCGGCGGTGCGCTGATTCTTCTTGGCATAAAGATACGTGAAAACGCTCCCATCGTGAATAAATACCTGATGGAACTGACAAACCGTGACCGGAAATTTTATCATATAGTAGCGATCAAACGCGGCAACGATACAATCATACCGTCCGGTAACGACCGCATCATTGCAGGCGATATTGTTTTTTTCACTTCCAGGAAGGAACATATCGAGGAGATCAGGAAACAGGCGGGCAAGTCCGTCCAGGAGGTCAGGAAGGTGCTGATCATGGGAGGCGGGCGTATTGCAATCCGCACGTCGCAGTATTTACCGGGAAACATACATATAAAAATCATCGAAACATCGAAGGAGAAAAGTATCCGCATATCCGAACAGGCGCCCGACAACGTGCTTGTTATAAACGGCGATGGCCGCGATACCGATCTGCTGATGCAGGAAGGCATACAGGATACGGAAGCGTTCATTGCGCTTACGGAAAATTCCAGTACCAATATCCTGGCATGTCTTGCGGCCAAACGGTTTGGGGTGACGAAGACAATCGCCCAGGTGGAAAATATTGATTACATCCCGATGGCCGAAAAGCTGGACATCGGCTCCGTCATCAATAAGAAACTGATTGCAGCGAGCCATATCTATCAGTTCCTGTTGGACGCCGATGTCTCTACGGTGAAATGCCTTACTTTTGCGAACGCGGATGTGGCGGAACTGATTGCGCGTCCGGGTTCAAAAATAACAAAAAGGAAAGTGATGGATCTGAGCCTTCCGAAAGATATGACGCTGGGCGGGCTTATCCGTAGCGGGGAGCCGATGATAATAAATGGGGAAACACAGATACAAGCTCATGACCATGTGGTCGTTTTCTGTCTTGATTCTGCCATGCGGAAACTGGAAGAGTATTTTAATTAAGAATTTAAAATTACGAATTAATTATTCACTATTCATTATGCGCATAAACGTCTTATACATCATCAAGACATTAGGTTCCATACTTATCCTCGAAACGATATTCATGCTTGTCGCAACTGGTGTCGCGTTCGTTTACGAAGGGGCGGACAGGATGCCTTTTTTGGTTTCGTCGGGTATCATGTCCGGCGCGGGCGTCCTGTTTTTTATCATCGGGCGTAAAGCGGATGAATATCGTGCGGGCAGGCGCGAAGGTATGCTGACCGTGACGCTCACCTGGACGGTATTGTCGTTTTTCGGCATGATGCCTTTTTATCTGGGAGGATACATTGATAATATTACGGATGCATACCTGGAAACCATGTCGGGTTTTACCACGACGGGGATGACGGTGCTGGATGATGTCGAGTCGTTGCCGCGCGGCATTTTATTCTGGCGGACTTTGATGCAATGGCAGGGCGGTATCGGGATGGTCGTTTTTACGGTAGCGTTGTTGCCGATGTTCGGGGGCAACGCGTCGCAGCTTTTTGACGCGGAGACTACCGGCTTTTCACACGAGCGGTTCCGTCCGCGCGTAACGCAGGTGGCGAAACGCCTTTCGAGTGTTTATGTTTTATTGACGCTGCTGGTTACGTTTTTCTTATGGATCGGGCCGATGAATTTTTATGATGCGCTCAGTCATGCCATGACGAGCATATCGACCGGAGGATATTCGACCCGGAATGTAAGTATTGGCTACTGGAACTCGTCTTATGTCGATTACATTATAATGATTAGCATGTGCATGGGGGGGATGAAACTGCCGCTTTTTTTCTTCGCCTTGAAAGGCGATTTCAAACAATTCCGCAACGATGAGGAAACGCGCTGGTATCTGCTGTATATGCTTATTTTTATCATGATAACGGTGAGCTGGCTTTTTTATAACGGATTTGAAACGGGCTTCCGTGACGTCGAAAACACGATACGCAAAGGCGCTTTCCAGGTGATATCATTAGCGACGACTACCGGTTTTACAACATCCGAATATGTTCGCTGGGGAGAATTTTACTGGCTGATTACCGTATTCCTGATGCTGATCTGCGGCTGCGGAGGTTCTACGAGCGGAGGCTTGAAAATGGGGCGTGCCCTGGTTCTTTTCAAAAATATGCTTAACGAGTTCCGTAAGCAGACGCACCCTTCGGCCGTCCTGCCCGTACGGGCGAATGGCCGGGCGGTCTCGCATGATATTATTTACCGGGTGCATATCTTTGCGCTGGTGTATTTCCTGCTGATAAGTTTCAGTTGGCTGTTCTTGTTGATAAACGGGTTGGGGTTTGAAGAAGCGCTTGCCACGTCCGTATCTGCGATCAGTAATGTAGGATTGTCGTTAGGTTCGCTTGCCGACGGGCAGTTGTCCGGTATATCTCCCGTATCGAAATGGTATATTTCATTTATTATGATGACCGGGCGCCTGGAAATCTTTACCGTCCTGACCCTTTTATTGCCGGGCTTTTGGAGGCGCTGATATTTTTCTGTCACATAAATATACGTTTTTATTATTTTTTACGTTATATCTTGGTATCATTATCTAATTACGTAAAAGTATGATAGAATATATAAGAGGCGAGATTGCTGAATTGTCGCCTGCGCAAATGGTGATGGAATGTAGCGGGATAGGTTATGAAATAAATATATCCCTTACCACCTATAGCGCCTTTAACGGTCGTAAGGAAGGGAAAATATACGTATATGAGGTTATCCGCGAGGATGCGCATATACTGTTTGGCTTTGCGACGCGCGAGGAGCGTGAACTGTTCCTGCTGCTCACGTCCGTTTCCGGAGTAGGCCCCAATACCGCGCGTATGATCCTGTCATCGCTGCCGCCGGCCGACCTGATCAGTGTCATTGCATCGGGAGATGACGTCAGCCTTACGACCATAAAAGGTATAGGAAATAAAACCGCACAGCGTATTGTGGTCGATTTGAAAAACAAGGTGAAGCCGGTGGAAAGCATGGGCGAGAAGAACAGATACACGACGAAAGAGCGTTCGGATACGGCGGAAGGGGCTGTTGCCGCGCTTGTAATGCTCGGTTTCCAGAAAGCGGCGTCGCAGAAGGCGGTTGTTTCCGTGTTAAAGAAATCGCCGTCGATAACCGTTGAACAGGTCATAAAAGATGCGCTGAAGATGCTTTGATTTTATCAATGAAACGTATTAAATCACAGTAACGGCATTTAATGAAAAAAGGAATCAAATATATCACGACGGTTATCATCTGTTTATCGGGCATACTTGCGCTTAATGCCGGATATATCGGTTTCCGGCCGGAGATGTCCGCGCCGGAATTTGTCGTGCCGGACGATACGGTTGCAAAACCGCGTATCCCCGTGAAGAAAACGGTTCCGGAAGAATATGAAGACCTGAATAAAAAATCCGCATCCGACCTCCGCGACCCGGAAAATCTCAAAACGGAAATTGAATACGACTTAAAGTCGGGGTCTTATCTCTTGCGTTCAAAAGTGGGGGATATGGAACTGGGCACTCCGTTGCTTATGACGCCCGGCGAGTATCAGAAGTACAGTCTGGAACAGTCGTTACGACAGTATTTTTATGAAAGGAACAAAACCGTCTTTGACAGCTTGGAGCAGAGCGGGAACGCGGGGGGCAACCCGTTCAACCTGATGGATGTGCAGTTTGATCTCGGCCCCGCCGACAAGTTGTTTGGGCCTGGAGGCGTCCGGCTCCGGTCGCAGGGTTCGCTCGGAATAGATATCGGGCTTAAGACGAGTAAAACGAATAATCCGTCGTTGCCGGAAAAGTCGCGCAGCCGTACGTTTTTTAATTTCGATACGGATGTACAGATGAATGTCCGCGCCTCCGTCGGGACGAAGATTAACTTTGGCTTGGATTATAATACCGGGGCGGCCTTTGATTTTGATGCGGCGAAACTGAAACTTGCATACCAGGGCGAGGAAGATGAAATTATCAAATCGCTGGAAGGAGGAAATGTAAGCATGACGACAAACAATTCCCTGATACGCGGCGGTGCGGCGCTGTTTGGCGTCAAGACGGATCTGCAGTTCGGGAAACTGCGTATCAAGACGCTTATCGCCCAGCAGGAATCCGATTCGAGGAGTGTTTCCGCAAAAGGCAGTTCGCGGATGACCGATTTTGAACTGGCAGTCGACAGATACGACGAAAACAAGCATTATTTCCTTGCGCATTATTTTCGTGATACGTATGATAAGGCAATGTCCAAACTGCCCTATATATCTTCGGCCGTTTCGATCAACCGGATAGAGGTATGGATAACGAACAAAAGCAGTAATTACGGGCAGGCGCGTAATATTGTGGCCTTTTCGGATCTTGGCGAACAGGATCATATAAGCAATCCCCAGTTTACGCCTTCGGGCAGTGACAAGATCCCTTATAACGAAGCGAATACGCTGTACCGTACAGTCATCGACAATTATTCCGCCGCACGCGACATCAACTCCGTCACGCAAACTTTCGACGGTTTTATAGAAGGCGGACGGGATTATGAGAAAATAGAAAGCGCCCGCCTGTTGTCAATGTCAGAATATACGTTCAGTCCGCAGTTGGGATATATCTCCCTGAATACCCGTCTGCAGGCGGACGAAGTGCTTGCCGTGGCTTTTGAATATACTTACAACGGAACCGTATATCAGGTAGGCGAGTTTTCCAGCGATAACAGCGACAGTTCCAATAAATGCTTATACCTGAAAATGCTGAAGGCAACCTCGCTGTCTCCCTCGATGCCGGTTTGGAATCTGATGATGAAGAACGTCTATAGTCTCAATGCCTATTCGATACAAAAGCAGAAATTCAGGCTTGACGTCGTTTACCGGAGCGATACGGCAGGCGCTTATGTTTATACGATTCCCGAAGGAAACATCAAAGGACAGACGCTTCTTAAAGTGATGAACCTTGACCGTCTTAATTCAAATAATGAGGCGGTCAGCAGCGAAGCCGGGAGTGGCGACGGTTTTTTTGATTTTGTGGAAGGCTACACTATCGTTTCGAGTAACGGGCGCATTATCTTTCCGGTTGTCGAGCCTTTTGGCTCTCATCTCCGCGAAAAAATAGGGGATGACGAGATAGCAGACAAATATGTCTATCAGGAATTATACGATTCTACGCTGACCATTGCGCGGCAGATCGCGGAGAAAAATAAATTCCTGTTGCGCGGACAATACACCGGGTCGTCCTCCAATGTCATACCACTCGGTGCAACAAACGTGGCGAGGGGGTCGGTCATTGTCAGGGCCAACGGGATCATTCTTACGGAAAATGTGGATTATATTGTGAATTACAGTTCCGGTATGGTGACCATACTGAATGAAAATCTTCTGTCGAGCAATGCATCCATAAGTGTTTCACTCGAAAACCAGTCCACCTCCGGCATGCAAAGGAAAACCATGTTCGGGACGGATCTGAATTATGAGTTCTCGAAGGATTTCAATATGGGTGCGACAATCATGCACCTGTCGGAAATGCCGTTGACGACGAAAACTTCGTTTGGGGATGAGTCGGTGAAAAACACGCTTTGGGGAGTGAATCTGGATTATAAAGGCCAGAGCCAATGGCTTACCAATATGTTCGATAAGTTACCGCTGCTCGCTCTTACGCAACCCAGTACGTTTTCCGTCAAAGCCGAGTTCGCACATCTTATTGCCGGTCATTACCAGAACAAATATACCGGCGAGTTCTCCTATCTTGATGATTTTGAATCTACGCAAAGCGAGTTTGACCTGCTTAATCCCTATTTCTGGAATTATGCAAGCGTGCCTTTCGACGACGACAAGGCGACCGCCCTGTTTCCCGAAGCAAGCCTTACGAGTAATGTTGACTACGGGAAGAACCGCGCGTTATTGGCATGGTACTATATCGACGGACTGTTTACGCGCAGAAATTCGTCCCTGCGGCCTTCGTATATGAGCAACGACGATTTGTCCAATCACCTTGTACGCGCCGTCCAGACGAGGGAGTTGTTCCCCAACAGGGATCAGTTGTATAATGAAAACAACTACCTGAACGTGTTGAACCTGGCATACTATCCGAACGAGCGGGGCCCCTACAATCTGGACGCCGATAATATTAACTCCGATGGGACTTTGATAAATCCCGAAAAACGCTGGGGCGGTATCATGCGAAACCTCGACCAGACCGATTTTGAAACGGCCAATATCCAGTACATTGAATTTTGGATAATGGATCCGTTTATCTATAACCCAAGTCATAAAGGCGGCGATCTGTATTTCAATCTCGGCGAAATATCGGAAGACGTACTTAAGGACGAAAAGAAATTTTTTGAAAACGGCCTGCCGGTGAATGGCGACATATCGCAGGTTGATACGACGGTTTGGGGGAAAGTGCCTAAACAGCAAAGCACCGTGTATGCTTTTGACAATAGCGCCGGAGCACGCGCCCTCCAGGATGTGGGATTCAACGGAATATCTTCGACGGAGGAGCGAAGCGGAGTTTTCCCTGCGTATGCGGATTATCTCGGCAAGCTGCAAAGCAAGCTGTCGCCGGAGTTGCTTCTGCAGATGCAAGACGACGCGTTTTCTCCGTTAAACGACCCGGCCGGCGACGATTACCACTATTTTCGCGGTTCCGACTACGACAGCCGGCGTGCGGATATCCTGACCCGCTATAAACGTTACAATGGCGTGGAAGGCAATTCGCGGGAATCGGGCAATTCGCCGGAAACATATGACACATCGTCAAAAATGATTCCTGATGCGGAAGACTTTAACCAGGACAATACCTTAAATGAAAACGAAAAATATTTCCAGTATCGCGTCTCTATCCGTTCCAAAGATATGGTGGTAGGAACGAATCATATCGTTGATAAGCGCGTGACGAACGTATCGCTGGCTAACGGGACGAGGGAAGACGTGACCTGGTATCAGATCAAGATACCCATCAAAGAATACCAAAATAAAGTCGGTACGATCAATGACTTCAGTTCTATCCGTTTCATGCGTACGTTCCTGACCGGGTTCAGCGAGACGACTGTTTTACGTTTCGGGAAGTTTTCGCTCGTGCGCGGCGAATGGCGTCCGTATCAGCAGGCGTTGCACAAACCGGGTGCGCTGCCTTCGGTTACAGGCTCTTTGTCCGTTTCGGCGGTGAATATCGAAGAAAACGGCGATCGCGAGCCGGTACGGTATGTGCTTCCGCCGGGTGTTACGCGTATAACGGATCCGAGCCAGCCGCAATTACGCCAGCAAAACGAACAGTCGCTTTCCTTGAAAGTGACGGATCTGGCCTCGCAGGACGCCCGCGCCATATATAAAACGACAAGCTTTGACCTGCGCCGTTATAAGAGAATACAGATGTTTGTTCATGCCGAGAAATTTGTTGATGACATAACCGGCCTCCAGGACGGCGACCTTTCCGTGTTCATACGCTTGGGGACGGATTATAAAAACAACTACTACGAATATGAGGCGCCGTTGAGCCTCACTGCGTTCGGAAGTACATTATCAACCGATGTATGGCCTGTCGGGAATATGCTGAACATTAAAACGGATGCGCTTACCGATCTGAAACTTAACCGTAACCGTGCGAAAAGTAATGCGGAAAGCGGGGTTACGTATAATACCGTTTATTCCGAATACGATCCGGATAACAACCGGAACACGATGAGTATTATCGGGAACCCGACCCTGTCGGATGTGCAGGTCATCATGATCGGCATACGTAACAACTCGAAGGACATCAAGAGCTCCGAAATATGGGTGAACGAATTGCGGGTCACGGATTTTGATGAATCCGGCGGGTGGGCGGCCAATACGAATATGAACCTTAATATTTCCGATTTTGCGACAATTAATGCAAGCGGAAACATCGAAACTGCCGGTTTCGGCGGGCTGGAACAGTCTGTGACCGAACGGAACATGGAAGATTTCTCACAGTTCAGCGTCGCGGCTACCGTACAGCTTGGGAAACTGTTCCCGGAAAAAACAAAGGTGAGCCTGCCGCTATATTACGCCTACTCGAAAGAAATCATTTCGCCCGAATACAATCCGCTGGACCAGGACATCCTGTTGAAAGAATCCGTGAATAACGAGTCGACGAAGGCCGGAAGGGATTCTGTCCGCAGTTTTGCCAATGATGTGCTGACGGCAAAAGCATTTGCCCTCAACAATGTGCGTGTCGACATCAGAAGCAAGACGCCGATGCCTTACGACCCGGCCAATTTCTCAATGGGATACGCCTCAAGCGAGGAAACGAGGACAAACCCGGAGCTGGCGTACGAGACGACTAAAAATTTCCAGGGCAATTTGGGTTATACGTACAGTCCGTATATCAAACCGCTGGCGCCGTTTTCAAAGATGAAGTCAAACGGCAGCCATACCCGCTACCTGAAACAGTTTGCATTTCATTACCTGCCGTCGTCATTGAGTATTCAAAATTCGATGACGCGCAATTATTACGAAATACAGTTGCGCGACCTGAATGACCTCACCAACGCAAGCGGCATCCCGGTCTCGTTCAGCCAAAATTTCTTCTGGGACAGGGCGTTTGAAATACGGTGGAATATCTTGACGAATCTTTTACTGAATCTTACCTCTTCGACGAACGCACGAATTGAGGAGCCTTATGTGCAGGTGAACAAAGCGCTGAACCCGGATCAGTACCAGGTATGGAAAGATTCCGTCAGGAAAAGTATTGCCGAGCTTGGCACGCCGCTTCTGTATGACCAGTCGTTTATGGCCTCTTATACGTTCCCTTTCCAGCAGATTCCGGCGCTGGAGTGGATGACGGGACAGTTAAGCTACCGGGCGACATATAACTGGGAAAAAGGCTCGTATGTCGATGCGGAAACGAATATGGGAAATTCAATTAAAAACCAGCGTGTAGTGGAACTCCAGGGATCTCTAAACCTCTTGTCGCTGTACAACAAAAATGATTATCTCAAGAAAGTGATTCAAAAGAGTAACGCCCCCGTTACTGCACCTGTTCAAAAGAAGACCGGAAGGACTGCGGGAGCGCCGGCCACCGGAAGAACAGCGAGGAAAACGCTGGAAATGGAAGTCACCTTAAGTCCCGACAGCGGGATTATCGTGCAGCACAACATGCTTACGACGAAAGTCATAATCAACGCGCGGCGGACGGACGACAGTACGAAAAGATATAAAGTTTCGTACAAATCGCTTGACTACGCACGCATACGTATAACGAACCGGGATACCGTGAGCCTGAAACTCTCGATCCGCCCGGCTCCGTCGAAGGATGAGACGTTCATCTATAAACTGGGGGAATACAGCGCACGCACGCTGATGATGATACGCCGCGCCGCCATCCAGTACTCGCTGACGGACGGCATGTATCTTCCCGGATTTATGCCGGGGATAGGAAGCTGGTTCGGACAGGGGCCGACGGCTGCGGGACGCGCTCCGGGATGGGGATTTGCGTTTGGCGATGTGCGCCGCTCGTATATCGACGAAGCGGCCGAAAAACACTGGTTTGTTTTTAACCGGGATAATATAACGCCGGCAATGATCAATGCTTCAAAGACACTGACGGGAACGGCTACGCTGGAACCCTTGCCGGGACTGAAGATAAATCTTAACGCCAATTATATCGATTCGCGGGATACGGAGATACAGTACATGTATGCGGGAATGCCGGAAACGAAAGGCGGGAACTTTTCGATGACGACAATCGGGCTTGGCGGTCTCCTGTCCGGTTCGGGCGACGCACGCAAGGGTTACCGGACTGCTGCGTTTCAGCGCCTGCTTGATAACCGGGAGAAAATAGTTTCGCGCATAAACGGGCGCTACGAAGGCTCCCGGTATCCCGACGCAGGATTCCTTGCCGGCACGGTATATCCCTCGCTGGAAGGAGGGTATGACCCGCGACACGGGAGCCCGGGCGTCAATTCGAGCGAGGTGCTTATCCCGTCTTTTATTGCCGCTTATACGAATAAAGACCCGGAGAAGGTTGGGCTTACGGCCTTCCCGTCGTTAAGCAGCCTGCTTCCGAACTGGAATGTTACTTACGATGGCCTTATAAGGATACCTGCCGTCAAGCGTCATTTCAAGAGCATGGCGCTCTCCCACCGTTATAGCGGGGTGTACGGTATCGGCGGTTATACTTCGTATATGAACTGGGTGAATGCAGGAATAGGCGGAGATCTCGGTTATGTAAAAAACACCGAAACCGGAGCGCCGCTTCCTTCCATGGGCTATGAGATCGCTGCCGTCACGCTGACGGAGAGTTTTTCACCGCTGTTTGGGATTGACGCTACGTTCCTGAATAATATAACGGCCGCATCCAAGTATTCAAAATCGCGTACGATTAACCTGAATGTCACTTCTTACCAGATGGTGGAAGCTTTCACAGACGACGTCACCCTCAGTCTTGGTTATAAATATGCCGAATTTAACAAGATTCTCAAGATTAAAAAGAAAGGCGATTTCAGTAATGACCTCACGGTACGCATGGATTACACGTACAGGAAAGCCCTGTCGCTTATCAGGAAGCTGGAAGACGGATATACGCAGGCTACACAGGGATCGATCTCCCAAATGATGCAGTTCTCGGCAGATTATGCTTTCAGCAAAAAAGTGACGCTGCGTGCCTTTTACGACCTTCAGGTGAACGAGCCGCTGGTATCGAGTTCTTCATTCCCGACGTCAAACTCCAATTATGGCGTGAGTATCCAGATCTCGCTGAATGAATGAGAACGCCGGGTGAGGTAGCGGAGCGTATCGCCCCAGCCTCGTGGTTGTAAAAACTTTAATTTTTTTTTCGTTGAATCGTACTCATAGCGGTTGAATTATATGGTAAAGACATGAAAAAATCACTAAACCGTTAAGTGAAAGCCGGATTTTTATCCCCGTATAACGGGAAACGAATTAAGAACGGGGGCGGTTACCGTTTGATGGAAAAGACGAATTCGACGCCGCCGCC
>JAISYY010000110.1 GCA_031269635.1 Tannerella sp.
ACGAACCCGACCGGCCGTGACGTGCGGATTCAGCTGGAGGAAGACCCCTCCCTGATTGAAGACTTTAATGTGGCATCGTTTGATGTGGATGCTTCAAGCTATCATCCCCGGATGCCGTCCGACCGGTACGATATCGAAACGCTGTCGTTAGTCATTCCGGCAGGTGAGATAGCAGGTACGATCCCCATCCGGATCCGTCCTCGGGGATTGTCGCCTGATTCGTCGTATTTTATCGCGCTCAAGGTGGTTTCATTCGATACATACGAGGTGAATCCCGAAAAAACTGACGTACTCTACCGTGTTCGTACGAAAAACCGCTGGGCGGTGGGCGACGGTTCGACCAATTATAACATGAGGGGACGCCTGCGGCTTGGCTCCTCCGAAATCGAAGTGCCGGGCACAAAAATCATGGCTCCGATCAGCGCAAACGAAGTACGCGTCATGGCCGGGAATGAATTGTATGAGTCGAAAATCGTTACGCTCCGCAAAGGCGCCATGGTGCTGGAGATAAATCCCGACTACACGGTGAAAATCAAGCCGTATGCCAATCTGGATATAAGCCAGATAGACGGCGATTCCGACTTTCCGAACATTTTTTTCGTGGAAGACGACGGATTTAAGACCTATAAAACGTTCCTGTTGTATTACAGATATAACTTTGGTGGAACGGAAAAGGTGATGAAGGAAGAACTTCGTCTTGAGTTTAATAAAGATCTGGACGATTATGAGTGGTAAGTTTTAAACAGGAAATAAGAAGATGAAGAAAAATATGAAATCAATTGTATTAAGATTTGCTGTCCTGTCGTGCAGTGCATTACTGACAATGAGTTGCAGCAAATATGAAAGGACGGAAGTTGAGCCGTCGATCTATGTCGATCACATGACATTGAAGCTGTTTACGGGCGAAACGATTCAGCTTCAGGCCAGTCCGAGCGAAGCGACCTACGAATGGACGAGCGAAGACGGCGAGGTGGCCACCGTATCGTCATCGGGATTAGTTACGGCAACAGGCGCCGGTACGACGAATATCGTTGTTACCGACGGGAATGTGCATACGAAAGTATCCCTGACGGTCATTACGCGGATCGCGATGACCGGCCTGTCGTTAAGCGTTAGCTATGTCGAACTGACGCCCGGCGCAAAGATAGCCGTTGTAGCGGTGAGGATACCTGAAAATGCCAATGACGGCGGATCCTTTCTATGGACAACCGACAACATTGATGTCGCAACGGTAAATTCCGTCGGTGATATTACCGGCGTATCCGAAGGGGAAGCGATCATCACCTGCCGTAGCAGCCGTTTTTCGGAAACCGTACGGGTATCGGTTGCCTTTACCCGGCCGTTTAAAGGCCCGCATATCCTGTCGTCCGGAGCGCCCTGTACGCTTCCGATGGTTAATTTCGATCTCGGAGGCGAAGGTTATGCGTTCCACGACGCGGATACGGGAAACAGCGGCAACCTTCCATACCGCGCCGACAACGGCGACAATGCAAGTGGCGCCGTGGATATGGAAAATGCATCGAACCCGAATATTGGATGGACTTCCGACGGAGAATGGCTGCAATATACGGTAGAAGTAAGGACAGGCGGTCAGTACAGGGTTGAGGTCGAACAGGCCAGTCCCAATTCGGACGGAAGTTTCAGGATCGAAGTGGACGGCATCGACCGGACCGGCACCGTACTTGCTTCCAATACCGGCGGCTGGGGTAATTTCGGATGGGACACCGTGCCTGCGCTATTAAATATGAACGAAGGCGTTCATAAAATCAAATATTATTTCGTACGCGGCGCTCATAACATCCGGACGCTCCGCTTCACGTACGTTCCATAATATGTTGACCGGATAAAATGTGTATATTGACGGGATTTTGTGCCGGCTTGTAAAATAGCCGGACACAATATCTCGCCCTGCCACCTGTCTTTATTTTTTCCGGATAAAGACAGTGCAAACCACAGGAAATATAAAATAAACTTGTCTGTTTTCAAAAAAAGCTCTATATTTGCATTCAATAAATTGTTTAAAGCAGAATGAGGATGGATTATATAAAAAAATATAAAACAGTCGCTATTTTGTCTTTTGCGTTTTTCGTTATTATCAATGCAAATACAAATGCACAAGACAGCAAGACGTTAGGATTATCCGAAGAAGTCATGGCGTGGACTATTTCCACGATAGAACCTTGGCCGGCCGATCGTTACAGTTCCCTCAAAGAGGCGATGATTGATAATAATTTTTACATCCCTATGGTGTTCCACGGTGGGATGTTTCCCCCATTGGACTACAAATTCAACCGCGACTCGTTAGCTTTTCCGGGCTACAAGCTACCTCCTGCAATCACATACAGGAATAAACGCGCCGCAAACATGTTCAATTACTATTTACTTACGAAAAAACTCGAAGACCAGGCTTACAGAGAAGTCTTACTCCGCAATCCCGGAAATTTCAAGTATACAATATGGCAGTTAAAGGAGAAAAAAGTGGTAAGACCCAAAAGCATTGAAGTGCCGAAAGAACAGGTTAAATTGGAAGTGAAGACCTCCATGGTCACCCCCGAAACGGTCGACCCTGTAATAAAATTCATTCCCGACAGGAAATACTGGACGTCGTCATTTTCGGCGGATATCAAGTTTTCGCAAAACAAAAGCTCCGATAACTGGTATAAGGGAAAAATCGACAATATGAATATCTTTACCAATGCCGTCATTTCGTATAACTACAAAAAAGACAAACTGTCACTAACAAATACATTATCAACGACATTGACCATCAACACGGCGCCTAACGACACCATGCGCGCCTATGCCATCGGAAGCGACGAACTGCGTTTTCGAAGCAACTTCGGACTGCAAGCCATAAAAAACTGGAATTATTCGTCCTCTGCAGAATTTATCTCGTCAATGGGTAACAAATACATTGCAAATACAATGACCAAAAATTCCGCTTTCCTGTCGCCCTACACGGTCAACATCGGAGTCGGTATGACGTATAATGCCAAACCAAAATTCAAAAAGCCCAATCGCTCGCTCGATTTGACGCTGTCGCTGGAGCCTTTCTCGTTTAAATATATGTATAGCATGGACAAGAAAATCAACCTTGCCGCCTATTTTCAAAAGAACGAAGACGGAACTTACAAGTACTTGCTCAAGACTTTCGGTTCAACGATCACCATGGCGAGTAATGTAAGATTCAGCAAAAACGTCACGCTGTATTCACGCCTGTATTACTTCACAAACTACGAACGGATAATCGGCGAATCCGAAAACAAACTGGACATTGCGTTAAGCAGATATTTCTCCACAACGTTATATCTGTACCTGCGTTATGACGACGGCGTGGTAAAAGCGCCCGACTCCGATACGTATTTGCAGGTTAACGAACTGTTTTCTTTCGGATTTAGTTATAAATGGTAATTTTATTGACAGACAGGGGATAATTATACGCAGATAGCACCTTTATGCTTCGACTTATCTGTAAAGAACGGCCGTTTGCTTTCGACCTGTAACCTTTAACAAAAAATATTACTTGTATATATTGCCTATCTACTTTTTATTACTATTTTTGCCGCAAAATTGCAAAGTAGAGTTTGCAATTTAAAGATTATGGGAGACAATATCAGACATCGTGGTAAAGTAGAAAAAGTTGAAAAACACAAAGTGTTTGTCAGAATAGAACAACAAGCGGCATGCAACGCTTGTCACGCTCGAACCGTGTGCCTTGCTTCGGACAAAAAAGAGAAGATCATTGAGGTGGATGACGATTCCGGGATCTATTCCATCGACGAGCAGGTTATCATTTCTACACAACCGGCTGCCGGGTTACTCGCCGTCGTCATGGCATTTCTCATACCGCTTGCGCTCGTGATTATTGCACTGATAGCGGGAACCGGTAAAAGCGGAAACGAAGCTGTCGGCGGACTTGCAGGCCTGTCTGTTCTGATTCCTTATTATCTTATATTATACGCTTTACGCGACAAACTGAAGAAAAAATTTGTATTCACGCTGTCAAAAGCACAGGATACACTAATCTGAAACATTTTGTAACTAATTATAATAATGTATATAGCAATTATTCTTTTAGGCGTTACAGGAGCCATAGCGGCTTTGATACTGTATGTTTTATCCAAAAAGTTTGAAGTTCAGGAAGACCCTCGCATAGCGCAGGCGCTCGAAGTTTTACCGGGCGCTAACTGCGGAGGATGCGGCTATCCGGGATGCGGCGGTTTTGCGGCGGCTTGCGTAAAAGCGGAATTGCTCGAAGGATTGTCCTGTCCCGTCGGAGGGGCCGAAGTGATGAAAAAAGTCGCGTCCATAATGGGTAAAGATGCGGGAAATATCGTGCCTGAAGTCGCCGTTGTACGCTGTAACGGGACATGCGAAGCCCGCCCGCGCACAAACACTTATGACGGCGCCCGGAATTGCGCTGTCGCATCAGCCCTTTACGGCGGCGAAACCGCCTGTTCGTTCGGATGCCTCGGTTTAGGCGACTGCGTCAGCGCATGTACGTTCGACGCGATACATATTAACCTGACAACCGGACTTGCCGAGGTGACGGAAGATAAATGCACTGCCTGCGGAGCCTGTGTAAAAGCATGTCCCAAGAAAATCATCGAGATGCGGAAGAAAGGCCCTAAATCACGCCGTATCTTTGTCTCATGCATAAATAAAGATAAAGGCGGAACAGCTCGCAAGGCTTGCGCCAATGCCTGTATCGGTTGCAACAAATGCCTCAAAGAATGTACTTTCGAAGCCATCACAATAACAGACAACCTGGCATATATCGACGCCACCAAATGCCGCCTGTGCCGCAAATGCACAGCCGCATGTCCCACCGGAGCAATACAAGAACAAAACTTCCCGCCACGCAAAACGGCAGAAGAAAACCCCCCATTAACCATTAACCATTAACCCATTAACCATTATAAAATGCGCACCTTTAGAATTGGAGGCATACATCCACCGGCAAACAAATTATCGGCAGGCCGTCCGATAGAAACCATAGCGCCGCCCGCAACGGTTGTCATACCGTTAAGCCAGCACATAGGCGCACCGGCTTTGGCTGCGGTCGCCAAAGGAGACAAAGTAAAAGCCGGCACGCTTATCGGGAAAGCCAACGGATTTGTCTCGGCAAATGTCCATTCGTCCGTATCCGGGACTGTTGCCAAAGTCGACAACATGACCGACGGATCCGGCCTTTCGCGTCCTGCTGTATATATTAATGTGGAAGGCGACGAGTGGGAAGCAGATATAGACCGTAGCGAAACGCTTGTTAAAGAATGTAGCCTGTCGTCCGGAGAAATCATAAAAAAGATAGAAGCCGCCGGCATTGTCGGCATGGGAGGAGCAACATTCCCTACCAAAATAAAACTTTCGCCCCCGCCCGGCAGCAAAGCCGAAATACTCATCGTAAACGCGGTGGAATGTGAACCATACCTGACGGCAGACCATTCGCTGATGATGGCGAAAAGCGAGCAAATCATGACGGGGACGACGATTCTTATGAAGTCGCTGAACGTCGGCCGCGCCGTAATCGGCATCGAATGTAACAAACCCGATGCGATTGAACGGATGAACGGACTTTCGGCCGGATATAAAGGAATTGAGATCCTGCCGCTGAAAGTGAAATATCCCCAGGGAGGCGAAAAACAACTTATCGACGCCGTCATGCGCCGCCAGGTGAAAAGCGGCGCCCTACCCATTTCCGCAGGCTCGGTAGTGCATAACGCCGGAACGGTTTTCGCCGTATACGAAGCCGTTCAGAAGAACAAACCGCTCATCGAACGCGTGATAACGGTGACGGGCAAGAACGTAGCCCGCCCGTCCGATTTCCTGGCCCGCATAGGGACGCCGGTAAGCGTCCTTATCGACGCGGCCGGGGGAATCCCGGAGAATACAGGTAAAATTATCGGCGGCGGTCCGATGATGGGCCGGGCGATGATTCATGCCAATGCGCCCGTAATGAAAGGCAGCTCCGGCATCCTCCTGTTGACAAAGGAAGAATCCGTACGGCGCCCGGCGCACGACTGCATACGATGCGCCAAATGTGTAGGAGCCTGTCCGATGGGACTCGAACCGAGTTTGCTTATGAATCTTTCGGAATACAAACTGTGGGACGACGCGGAAAAGAATTACATCGTCGACTGCATTGAGTGCGGCTCATGTAGCTATACCTGTCCTGCAAACCGTCCGCTGCTCGACTATATACGTTTGGGAAAAAACACCGTAATGGGAATTGTCAGAACACGAAAAAAATAATGCATGTATGGAAAAAATGATTATATCTCCTTCGCCTCATATACATAGCGGCGACTCGATAAGCAAAAATATGTACGGAGTACTGATAGCGCTTATTCCGACATTCCTGGCGTCGCTCTACTGTTTCGGCCTTGGCGCTCTGATTGTGACTGCCGTGTCGGTCGCGTCGTGCGTCCTCTGTGAATACCTTATCCAGCGGTTCCTTTTCAAAAAAGAACCGGCCATATACGACGGTTCGGCCGTATTAACGGGCGTACTGCTTGCGTTCAACCTGCCTTCAAACCTGCCCGTATGGATTATCATCATCGGTGCATTTGTCGCCATCGGCATTGGAAAAATGTCGTTCGGCGGACTGGGAAACAACATCTTCAACCCCGCGCTCGTTGGCCGCGTGTTTCTGCTCATCTCCTTTCCGGCGCAAATGACGACATGGCCCGTAGCAGGAGCCTTCCCGATGACATACCTCGACGCGCAGACCGGCGCAACGACGCTCTCCCTGATTCATTACACCAACGATTACGCCTCAATAGGAAACTCCGTTATCGGACTTACAAGCGGCAGCCTCGGCGAAATAAGCGAGATCGCCCTGCTCTTGGGTTTTGCGTACCTGCTTTTCCGCAAAATAATCACATGGCATATACCGGTTTCCATCCTCGTAACGGTAGCCGTTTTCACCGGCCTTCTTTTTGCCGGGAACATGCTTTACACATCCAACGCGACAGGAACTGCGGACATACAGGCGTTGATAAATTCGGCAAAATTATATAATCCATTGATACACCTCACGTCGGGAGGCCTGATGCTCGGCGCCGTATTCATGGCCACAGACTACGTCACATCGCCCATGAGTAAGAAAGGAATGGTCATATACGGCATCGGAATCGGCGTCATTACGGTCATAATACGCGTGTACGGGGCCTATCCCGAAGGTATGTCATTCGCCATCCTGATTATGAACGCCCTGACGCCGCTTATCAATACCTATATCAAACCAAAACATTTCGGAGGAAAATAATATGGAAAAAATAAAATCGACATTACCCAACATCCTGCTGTCACTGACCGTTATATGCCTCGCGGCAGGAGTTGCATTATCGGCGGCCGACAAATATACGGAAAACGCGATAAAAGCCTCAAAAGCAGCCGAACTTCAAAACGCAATCAGGAATGTAACGCCCGAATTTGACAATAACCCTGCGGAAGAACAATACAAGGCTGCCGTGGCGGAAGGCGATTCCATAACCGTATATCCGGCAAAAAAAGGAGATAAACCCGTAGGCTGCGCCGTTGAAAGTTACACCCGGAACGGGTTCAGCGGCATGATACGCGTCATGGTAGGCTTCGACGCCGAAGGCAAACTGTTCAATTATTCCGTTCTGGAACATAACGAAACACCCGGCCTCGGCTCAAAAATGGAGGAATGGTTCCGCACGGACAAAAACCGCCAAAACATCATCGGCCGCGATATAATCAAAGGAAATCTTAAAGTGGCAAAAGACGGAGGCGACGTGGATGCGAT
>JAISYY010000180.1 GCA_031269635.1 Tannerella sp.
ATCGCAGTAGATACATCCATGAACGCAGCCCCGGCTTATATTCATGCCGTTATACCGGGACAGGATACCCTTGTATTCTTTGAAATGCATGGCCGGTATAAAACGGCAGATTATTAACGCTCATTGCCGTCCCCCAGGTTTGTTAAGATATAGGAATTTTACGGTACGTTTAGCCCTGTGTCAATGGAAAAGCCCGATGGTGTTACAAAATTTTCAATACGTTCTCCACAAAATCAAACCGGCGAAAAACCGCGGCCATGCTGCGTCCGTCCAGTTTTTCAAGATCCTCTTCGCCAAAATATCGTTTAAGACGTGATAGCAAAAGTTGTTCAGCATCATAATAAAGATCATCCTGGTTGTCATCAAAATATTTTTTTATTTTATTAAAATTAATATGCGTTATTCCTTCAATAGTTATATTACAACGCTTTAATATCAATGTACCGATGATGGCCGCGATAAGGTAATGACTATAGCGGCGCTGTGCCTCTATCTCCTTATTCATAGAATATTTTTTCCGGTAATTATCGCACATACGAAAAATAAGTACGGCAATTATCATCTGAGCCGCATTTAAATTGGTAAAAATATCGTCATAATATGCGTCAAAAAATTCGCCCTTTTTATATTTTGCCAGATGCGGTTTTTTCCTCCAGACCGCAAAGACAGATTCGGCGGCTACCGAAGACGGGATCGCCTCTGTATTGGTTTGATTATCCTTTTTGCGTTTGTATACATAGCCCAGTTCCTTTGCCCCTTGTTCTAATAGCAGTTGTATTTGATCGTTCGACTTTAAGTCCCTAAAATCGACCGGGTTTTGGCTGTTTGTCGCACGGGTAATTCCATCAATAACACTTTCATCTGTTCCAACAGCATAAAGCCGTAAAAGAACGGTTGTATCAGAAAAATCAATATCACTATTATCTTTTAACGCCTGATATATCGTTTTACAGGTCTGTCCGCCATTAATAATCTGCAAACTTTGGGTCTGTACTTTCCAATCTTCTTTTTGCAGGGCATTATACTTAAAGTCGGAACAAATCATTGTAATGCCGTTATTATAAAAGAAAAAATTAGGACGTTTGGAATTATCAAGCAATGTGTCATGAATTGCCTTATTAACAGCGTTGATTCCAAGGTATTTACGGATATTTTTATCCAATAAACTATCGCCGTATTTTTCGAGGAGCCGCGCAATTTCTTTTACAGACACCCTGCCAAGAATCACTTCCTTATAGTTAAAGTCTTCTTTAATCGCCGCTCCGGTCAGATTAAGAATTTCATCAATCTTATCGCGTTTATTTACATATTTTATAATATCGTGATGGTTAAAATATACAAATTCAACCTGCCGTTGATCGGAAAACTCATTATCAATGTGATTTTGAGCGTCCTGGTTCCACTTTAATCCATTGTTGATCAAAACAAAAGTAACGTAAGGTATAACCCCATCGGCAAGAAAGGAACGTATTTCATCTACGGTTACACGGCTTTTATCATTTAACCGCATTTGCCTGCCGCTGTCAAAAATGTTTTTTATTGTATTAACAGATTTTTCCACCGCATTGGCCGGAAAATTACTTTCTTTTTCCAGATCGCGGGTGTATTTTGCCTGAAAAAGCACCACATTGAGCATCCCTTCACCTGATTGGGTTATATACGCCGCGTCAAAACCCCCGTCATTTCCACCATCGGTAAGGTACTGCGCCGCTTCGGCAATATCAATATCCAGATATGCCGCTACCCCAAGCAGCAAAAAGGCGAAAGATTTTTGTTTTTCGGCGTCATGGGCGAAATCCACAAAAAACGAGGCATTTTCCTCTATGACTTTGCCGGTCCGCTGATCAACAACCTGTTTGACAATGTCCATAAAAGAATCATAGCAAAATTTTTTCTCCCTGTCAACTGCTTCGTAAAAAGATTTTTACTCCCGCGGGCGGTGATTGTACCCGTGGTAAAAGCTGAACATCGTATTTTAAGGAAATGCGGCGGCATTTATGCATGGCATTTATGCATGGCATTTATGCATGGCATTTATGCCAAAGCATCGCTTCCAAAGGAAGCGCGACTAGGGCGCGGCTTTCAGCCGGCAAAAATGTGGGTGGAGTAAAGAAGCTGCTTGCGCAGCAATATAAAAGTGGGAATGGAGCGTTCCCCAGCGTAGCTGGGGTCCCCAACTGCGTTGGGGGCACAATGACCTAGACTTTGCGGAGGCCGAGCCGCCTACTGGCAACGGCAGAAACGCGAAGCGTTTCTGCGCGTAAACAGCCTCGTTATGTGCAATTCGGCAAAAAAGTTAAAAAAACATGGAAAATCGCAAAAATTCCTTGACAAAGGGCCTACAATGACTAGAATGGTATTATGTTAATGGTTGGCATCAGGGATTTGAAGAATCAACTTTCTTGTAAACTACGGTCAGAAAGAGCCGCGAGTCCGGCGAATTAGATCCGGCAGTCCGGCGAAAATGATCCATCCCTCCGGGCAGTGATCCACAAATGAAATGACCCTCCTACAATGAAACGGCGTCCTTGTGGA
>JAISYY010000204.1 GCA_031269635.1 Tannerella sp.
GAACTACACCGCCGTCACAGGCCTGCGGATCGGCACGTACACCATCACCGAGCTGCCCACGCCCGTCATCCAGTACCTGGTAACGCTCGACGTGTCGCCGTATTTCCTGAGTGATCCGCAGTCAGGCAGCTTCTATGTCGAGAGCATGCACGACCTGACGTTCACCCTGACGCCCCTCCCGACGCTTCCTGCCGGTTACGAACCGAAGGTGACGACGAACCGCCTCCTCTACCCCGACGACAAGGGCGGCGTGGAGGTCACGCGCAATGACGGCGGCACGTGGACCGTCCGCATCGCCTACATCCTGGAAGAAACGGAAGTGACCGTCGAAGCCGTCGATCCCCTCTCCGCTACGGGCAACGAAGACATCCCTGCCGGCGCACGGGTATGGAGTTCCGACCGACGGTTGTACGTCGCCGCCGGCGCGACCGACGGACGGGCATATATATACAATATGACCGGCGTACTGATGAGAATCCTCCCGTACACCGCCGGCGAGACGGTCTTCACGACCTTGCCGGCCGGCATTTACATCGTTGTGACGGAAGGCGGAAGATACAAAATATTTATAGCGGGTTAGATCGCTGTTATTTATATGGAAGAAGGAAAGGGCGGGCCGTAAGGTTCGCCCTTTCCTTGATGTATCCCGCCCGGCGAAGGCTCTTGCCCGGTTTCACCGGGTGAAGGAAATGAAACAAGTCTTGGAAATCCGGTTCTTATTTCGTATATTTGCCTCCTGAAATATGGTTTTAAAAATGAAACAGGATAACGTAATAAAAAATAAGAGCAGTTTTGGAACGGCAGCCGTTTACCTGACGTCCATTTCGTCCATCCTGGGCGCCATACTGTTCCTGCGCTTTGGCTATGCGACCGGCGTCCTTGGCTTCTGGGGTGCAATCGGCATCATCCTGACGGGTCACCTGATTACGATACCCACGGCACTGGCGATCTCCGAACTTGCGACGAACACGCGCGTGGAAGGAGGAGGTGAGTATTTTATCATTTCGCGTTCGTTCGGACTTAAAATAGGCTCCACGATAGGCATCACCCTCTTCCTGTCGCAAACCGTCAGCATCGCTTTCTATATAATCGCCTTCACCGAATCGTTCCATTTCCTTTTCGACTGGTGCAGGAACAGCCTGGGCTTTGAACTCCCGAAACAGGTGATAAGCATCCCTACGCTGCTCCTGCTGGCTTACTTCATCCTGAAAAAAGGCTCCGGTTCGGGGATGAAACTGCTGTACCTGGTCAATTTCATCCTGTTTATATCTCTTCTGCTGTTTTTCATCGGGAAACCGCCGGTCGAGGTTCCCGGCGACCCGTCATCGGTTACAGGCAACAACTTCGGGTTCTTCAACAAAGATAAATTCTTCATGATATTTGCGATATGTTTCCCCGCCTTCACCGGGATGACGGCAGGAGTGGGACTTAGCGGGGATTTGCGGAATCCCGGCAAATCAATTCCCCTGGGGACGATGCTCGGCACGTTTACCGGACTGGTCGTATATGTTTTCGTGGTCTGGAAACTGTCTGCCTCCGCCTCCCAGGCCGGTTTGATGAACGACCAGATGATCATGTCGCAGATCGCGCTGTTCGGGGCGGTCATCATCCCGCTTGGACTGGCCGCCTGCACGTCGTCGTCGGCCATCGGCTCGATGATGGTTGCACCCCGCACACTCCAGGCCATCGCCGCCGACAGGACGTTCCCCTTCAGGCGGCTAAACATCTTCCTGTCGAAGCTGGACGGCGAAACGCACGAGCCGGTGAACGCCTCCATCGTCGCGTTTGCGATAGCGCTTGTCTTCATTATCCTGGGCGACGTGAACAGCGTGGCGGAAATCATCTCCATGTTTTTCCTCATAACATACGGCACGCTGTGCCTCAATTCGTTCCTCAATCATTTCGGGTCGCCCCCGTCCTACCGCCCGCGCTTCAAGTCAAAATGGTTTTTATCGCTGGGAGGCTTCCTGCTGTCGGTCTGGGTGATGTTCATGATCAATCCCCTCTACACGATATTATCCTACGGCATCATCGTCCTGGTTTACCTTTTCATAGAACGCTACAACAAAGAGAGCAAAGGACTGGTGAATATCTTCAAGGGCGCACTGTTCCAACTGAACCGGCAGTTGCAGGTTTACATGCAAAAACATCAGTCGAGCATGGATCACGAAGAATGGCGGCCTGCGGCTATCTGTGTGTCGTCACATTCCCTCGACCGCGAGAAAGTCCTCGAACTGATGAAATGGATAAGCTACCGGCACGGATTCGGTACTTACTTCCACCTGATAGAAGGTTATTACAGCAAACAGACGTACAGGGAATCGAAAATCATACTCGAACAGCTTATCAACAACACAAGGGATCGCGGCAGCGCACTCTACATTGATACCATGATTTCACCGTCGTACACGTCGGCAATAGCACAGGTCATACAGACGCCGTCGATTTCGGGGATGGAGAACAACATGGTTATCTTTGAATATGACAAGCGTCATCCCGAAGAACTGCGTAACATCCTTAGCAACGTAAACCTGGTCCGCGCCGGACGTTTCGACATCGGCATACTGGCCCTGTCGGAACATTTCATGAAACTTAAAAACGGGATACATGTGTGGATACGCGACCACGACGGGTATAACACGAACTTCATGATACTGCTGGGATATATCATCATGTCTCACCCCGACTGGAAAAAAAGCTACCTGAAAATATTCCTGACAAGCACAAAGGATAATATTTCGGAAATAAAAGACGCGCTGGAAAAGCGCATCGCCGAAGGAAGACTGCCGATTACGCTTACGAACATCGAATTTGTAACGGTCGACGAGGGCCGTACATTCCCCGACGCCGTCGCCGAACATTCCTCAAAAGCGGGCCTGACAATAATCGGTTTTCACGAAGACCGGATAAAACACGACCCGGAAACATTCTTTACTTCCTTCGGCGTAATCGGCGACGTACTTTTTGTCAACGCCTCCCAACCGAAAGAAATTACATGAACGTTATGCTTTACGGACACGGTGACGACGTATATAAATTCGGGGAAAACATAAAAATCAATTTCAGTTCCAATATATCCGGGAAAACCGGTCTGCCGGGATTGTACCGTCATCTCGCACAAAAGATCGCGTGCGTGGCTGCTTACCCCGAACCTGCACCGGCGACGCTGGAAGCGCTGCTTGCCGCGAGTTGCGGATTGCAGTCGGACGAAGTGTGTGTGACAAACGGCGCAACGGAGGCCATATACCTTATCGCCCAAGCGTTCCACGGCATGAAAAGTTACGTGCTCCAGCCTACTTTCAGCGAATATGCCGACGCCTGCCGCTTACACCGGCACACGGTAAAATCCGTCTATACCGTCGATGCCATCGACGCCGCTGCCGATATCGTATGGTTGTGCAACCCGAACAACCCTACCGGAACGGCGCTGCCGGAAAAAACGCTCACCGGACTGATCGCATCACATCCTTCGGCTTGTTTCGTAATCGACCGGAGCTACGAAGATTTTACCGCAAAAAAACTCTTTTCCGCAGCAGAAGCGGTGAAAATGCCGCACGTCATATTGCTCCATTCCGCAACGAAACGTTACGCTATCCCCGGGATAAGGCTTGGGTATATAACGGCTCCGGCCGCTCTCCTGCAGCGAATACGCATGCAGCGTATGCCCTGGTCGGTCAACGCGCCGGCAATAGAAGCCGGATACTACTTCCTGGCGAACAACCCCCCGCTGCAACCGTCCCTCGACGAATTGCTGGCCGAGACCGGACGCCTGCAAACTGCCATAAGCCGGTTGAAGATAGCCGAAGTATGGCCTACCGACACGCATTTCTTCCTCGCACGCCTCCGGACGGGCAAAGCCGGGACGCTAAAAAATTATTTGGCCTGCGAACATGGTATCCTTATCCGCGACGCTTCCAATTTTGAAGGTTTGGACGATACGTTTATCCGCATCGCCACACAATCGCCCGAAGAAAACAATCATCTGATAAATGCATTAGAAGAATGGAAACATTCCTTTATTTCCTGATACCTGCCTTCAGCGGCGCCGCAGCTCCGCTCGGAAGCGCAATGGACGGGTTCCTTTATTTCCCGGTTCCCCTGTGCGTAGGGTGGCTGCTCGACAAATTGCTGGGTGACCCGCCGTGGCTGCCTCACCCCGTCGCAGGCTTCGGCAAACTGATCTCATTCGGCGAACGCAGGCTTAATCGCGGTAACAGGCGCTTCGTTAAAGGGGGGATTATGTCGGTAGTCCTTATCGCCGGTACATTCGCGGTTACTTCGGTTTTACTGTCCGCCCTGTGCTGTGAAACAGTACAGTCCGGCGCAACGCATACGGGCGGCGACACGAACGCGATTGCGTTTTGGGCGTCCGTCGCCGTCGCTTCCGTATTTGTTTTCTATTGCCTCGCGGGAAAGACGTTAATAAGCGAGGTGCGCGAAGTCTTCCGTGCGTGCGACCGCTCTTTGGATGAAGGCCGGCGGCAGGTGGCGCGCATCGTCGGACGCGACACCTCCCGGCTGTCCGCGCAGGAAGTGCGGACAGCCGCGCTCGAGACACTGGCGGAAAACATGAGCGACGGCGTCGTCGCCCCCCTCTTCTGGTACATGCTGCTCGGCGTACCCGGCATGATGGCGTACAAAATGGTTAATACGCTCGATTCCATGATCGGATACCGGAACGAACGTTACCGCGCTTTCGGGTGCGTCGCCGCACGTATTGACGACGCCGCAAACTACATCCCCGCACGCCTGACGGCCTTATTCATGATCCTGGTGAGCGGACGGTGGCCGCTATTCGCTTTCGTGAAAAAATACGGCCCCCGGCACATAAGCCCGAACTCCGGCTACCCCGAAGCCGCCCTCGCCGGCATCCTCAACTGCCGCTTCGGCGGCTCCCACGACTACTTCGGCAAAACGGTAAACAAACCTTTCATCGGAACAAACCCCAAACTCCTGACCGGCGAAGACCTGAACCGCTCCATCAAAAACGCCCGGCGAACGGAACTTCTTGCGCTCGCCGTCTGTATCGCGCTGTTAGGTTTCTTTCATTGTTTTTGAGTGCCGGGCGGAAGGTCGAAACGGGATTATTTCTTGTTCCGACCTCTTACACATCCTGACTATATTAATGACTGCACCCATACGATAACGATTAATTTTTATGCGATAGTAAATACCCTTTTTGTTCTTATGACAACTGCTTCCATAAATTGTTTTTTTAATTCCGGCAACAAAGTTAGATGGATTTTTTTGAATCACACCTCCCTCGGGACGAAGAACTGTTGTCGGGCAGACATTTTATTCGTATTTTTGCCGGCGTAAAACGATTTGTATGAAACGAATTATCCTCATTACAGGCGGACAAAGATCGGGGAAAAGCAGCTATGCGGAAAAAGCAGCTTTGTCCATGTCCGGCAATCCGATATACATGGCCACCGCAAGAGTGTGGGACGAAGAGTTTCGCGCCCGTGTACTGCACCATCAGGCATCCCGCGGCCCGCAGTGGACAAACGTGGAAGAAGAAAAAGAACTTAGCCGCCACGACCTCGCCGG
>JAISYY010000225.1 GCA_031269635.1 Tannerella sp.
CGGGTTGAATCAAACGCCGTAAAGATACGACTTTTTTCAAAAACCAGGCAATAAAAAACAGATATATTTTTGGTGGTGATTTAAAAAGAATGTTGAAGTTCCAAAAAAAAGACCCCGGATTACATTATATGCAATCCGGGGGTCTTTATCGAAAATCTACGTTCCGTGTATCAAATCCCGTTGGACATTAGTCGTAATAATATGATTATTAAAACTCTGCGCTGTTTGGCGTGCGGGGGAACGGTATCACATCGCGGATGTTTACCATTCCCGTAACGAACAGGAGCAGACGTTCAAATCCGAGTCCGAATCCGGCATGTGGGCATGTGCCGAATTTGCGTGTGTCAAGATACCACCACATGTCTTTCATCGGGATATTCATTTCCTTAATGCGCGTCATAAGCTTGTCATAATCCGATTCACGCTCCGAACCACCTATTATTTCACCGATTTTCGGGAACAGGATGTCCATGGCGCGTACGGTTTTTCCGTCGTCGTTTTGCTTCATGTAAAACGCTTTTATTTCTTTCGGGTAATCGGTGAGTATGACGGGGCGTTTAAAGTGATTTTCAACGAGATAGCGTTCATGCTCGGACGCAAGGTCGGCTCCCCAGTATACCGGAAATTCAAACTTGTATCCCTTCGTAACGGCGTCTTCAAGAATTTTTATTCCTTCGGTGTAGGACAGGCGCACGAAATCATCTTTCAGCACACCTTCCAACCGGCTTGTTAATTCGCTGTCGAATCTTTCGTTCAGGAATCGGATGTCGTCGCGACAATTATCTAACGCCCATCGTACGCAATATTTGATGAAATCTTCGGCAAGATCCATGTTTTCTTTTATCCCGTTGAATGCAACTTCCGGCTCAATCATCCAAAATTCCGCAAGATGACGCGGCGTATTTGAGTTTTCCGCCCGGAATGTGGGGCCAAAAGTATAGATGGCCCCCAGTCCCATCGCCGCCAGTTCGCCTTCCAACTGTCCGGATACCGTCAGGCTTGCCTGTTTGCCGAAGAAGTCGTTTTCGTAAAGGATAGCGCCTCTTTCGTCTTTCTGCAGGTCGTATAAGTTAAGGGTTGTTACCTGAAACATTTGTCCTGCACCTTCACAGTCGGATGCGGTTATGACGGGCGTATGAAAATTGAAGAAGCCTCTGTCGTGGAAGAATTTGTGGATAGCGAACGCCATGTTGTGACGTATACGGAATATTGCGCCGAAAGTGTTTGTTCTCGGGCGTAAATGTGCTATTTCGCGTAAAAATTCCATAGAATGGCCTTTCTTTTGCAAAGGGTACGAATTAGGGTCGGCTGTTCCCAGAATTTCGATGTTGTCCGCCTGTATTTCAACGTTCTGCCCTTTTCCCTGCGACTGAACCAATTTGCCGTTTACGCTGATACATGCACCGGTGCTTACCGGTTTAAGCGTATCTTCTCCCAGCTTATTTATTTCAGCAACAATCTGGATATTATGTATCGTCGAACCATCATTCAATGCGATGAACGCCACTTGTTTACTCCCCCTCCTCGTGCGTACCCAGCCTTTGACGTTTACGTCCGTGCCGTACGCATCCATTTTCAAAACATCAATAATTTTTGTTCTAATCATAATTGCATCTATTTTGCATTATTCGTATGCTCCCATGCGAAGCGCATTCACTTCCTGTTCCGAGAGGTAACGCCATTTCCCGCGTCCCAGGTTTCTCTTTGTCAATCCTGCGAAATATACACGGTCAAGTTTTATTACATGATAACCAAGCATTTCAAACATACGTCTTACGACACGGTTTTTACCGGAATGTATTTCAATACCGACCTGACTTCTGTCTTCCTCGTTTGCATAACTTATGGCATCCGCATGTATTTCTCCGTCATCCAGTTCAATGCCGTTAGCCAGTTTTTCCATGTCATCTACCGTCACTTCGCGGTCAAGCCATACGTGATAAATCTTTTTCTTTTTATACGACGGATGGGTTAGCTTGGCTGCCATTTCGCCGTCATTTGTAAGTAACAGCACGCCGGTTGTATTACGGTCTAAACGGCCTACCGGATAGATGCGTTCCATGCATGCATTTTTAACCAGATCCATTACGGTTTGTCTGTTCTGCGGATCGTCGGATGTTGTCACGCAATTTTTCGGTTTGTTCAGCAGGATGTAAATCTTGCTTTCTATTTGCACCGGTTGGTCATGGAATGAAACTTTGTCCATGCGCGTTATTTTTGTTCCGAGTTCCGTTATTGCTTCGCCGTTTACTTTGACGACGCCGGCCTGGATAAACTCATCGGCTTCGCGGCGCGAACATACGCCGGCGTTTGCGAGGTATTTGTTTAAGCGTATCGGCGCCGAAGGATCCGTTACTATTTCCTGATATTTAACGGGTTTCGGGAAACTTTGTTTTGTGTAACTTTTTTGCGGCGACCTGCGCATATTGGAACCGTCGGCAGGCCTTCTTTGCTGGTATCCACCTTGCTGGTATCCACCCTGCTGATATCCTCCCTGACTGTATCCTCCGCGATTATATCCGCCGCCTTGGTTATAACCGCCACCCTGGTTATATCCTCTCTGCTGATATCCTCCGCCTTGTCTGTTGTTTCCTCCCTGATCGTAATTTCTTCGTTGTTGATATCCATCCTGGTTGCTGTAACCGCGTTTTTGCTGATATCCACCCTGGTTGTAATCACGTTGCTGATAACCGCCCGGATCTCCGCCCTGAGTATAATTACGCTGACGGTAACCGCCCTGTTGTTCTCCACCCTGGTAATTGCGTTGCTGATAACCGCCCTGTTCTCCGGGGTGGTTGTAGCTTCGTCTTTGATAACCTCCACCTTCACCGGAATGGTATCTGTCATTAGGCTCGTTCTCTCCGATATGTTGACGCCGTTGCGGCATGTTATCTCCGTCTTGCGGCGGGTAAGGACGCTGTTGATAGGGTGATGACTGTCTTGTCTGTCCGTATACGGGCTGATACGGGCGACCAGCCGGCATAGACTTGTTATAGTCTACTTTGCGTGTGTCTTTGATACGTAAACGTTTACCTTTCGGTTTCTCGTCCGAACCGGCAGGACTGTTTGATCCGTAATCTCCTGAAGATAAGTCTTCTTTGTTTGAAATTCCATTTCCCAATGTGGCTTCTGATTCGTTTTTTTCTGTTAAATCCATGTTTTAATTTGTTTAATATGAATACTTGTAATCTCACGATTACGTTAATAAAATATATACCTACATTAATATGCCCACATAATTCTGTGGTGTTATTGCTTTCAATTCGTTTTTAATTGTTTTGTCCAAATCTAAAGAATCAATAAAATTGTGTATTGACTGTTCTGTTATTTCGTTGTTTACGCGTGTCAGTTCTTTTAACGTCTCATATGGTTTAGGATAATTTTCACGACGCAAGATTGTCTGAATAGCTTCTGCAACAACAGCCCAGTGATTGTTTAACTCATTCGTGATGGCATCTCTGTTCAATAATAATTTGTGAAGTCCTTTTACCATACTTTTGAATGCAATCTCAATATGGGCGAAAGGTACTCCGGCATTACGTATTACGGTCGAATCCGTGAGATCACGCTGCAGGCGTGATACGGGCAGTTTGGCGCTAAGGTGCGTCAATATGGCATTCGCGATTCCGAGGTTCCCTTCCGCATTTTCAAAATCAATAGGATTTACTTTATGCGGCATGGCGGAAGACCCCACTTCTCCGGCTTTTATCTTTTGTTTAAAATATTCCATTGAGATATATTGCCAGAAATCCCGGCACATATCTATAAATATCGTATTGATACGGCTTAGTCCGTCAAACAGCGCCGCCAGATTGTCGTAATTGGATATCTGGGTAGTCCATTCCTCACGCTCCAGCCCTAAAAAGTTTTTCACGAACAAATCGCCCATCCGGCGCCAGTCATAGTCCGGGAACGCCACTTTGTGCGCATTGAAATTCCCCGTAGCTCCACCAAACTTAGCCGATAAAGGCACAGCCTTCAATAATCTTATTTGTTGCTCCAATCGATAAACAAAAACCATTATTTCTTTACCCAGCCGGGTAGGAGAGGCCGGTTGTCCATGTGTCTTTGCCGGCATCGGTATCTCCATCCACTCTTCGGCATATCTTTTTAATACATCAATGATCGATTGTATATCAGGATAATATATTTCGTTCAGTGCATCCTTTATCATCAAAGGAACAGAAGTGTTGTTAATATCCTGAGATGTAAGTCCAAAATGTATAAATTCCTTATATGCCTGCAACGAAAGAGCATCAAAACGCTCTTTAATAAAATACTCGACAGCCTTAACATCATGATTCGTTGTCTTCTCAATCTCTTTGACACGTGCGGCATCATTGGAAGTAAATGAACGGTAAATGTTCCGGAAACAATCAATCCTATCCTCAGTATTGAGCGATTTCAATTGCGGCAAATGCTCGCAAAGAAAAATAAAATATTCTATTTCCACGCGAACGCGATAACGAATCAACGCCCCTTCCGAAAAGTATCCGGAGAGGTTTTCCGTTTTATCCCTATATCGTCCGTCAATCGGAGAAACTGCTGTTAAAATTGAAAGTTCCATAAATCTTAATGCCTTAGCCGTTGCAAAGATAATACATTTTAAATAGAAAAACAGATATGAAGAAGAAAAAAATTTTTTTTTGAAGAAAAATTTGGAAATAAAAAAAGAACTCGTATCTTTGCGCCGTCTTTTGAAGAAAGGACATAAGAAAAGAGATGTAAAAAACAGGGCGTTTAGCTCAGCTGGTTCAGAGCATCTGCCTTACAAGCAGAGGGTCGGCGGTTCGAATCCGTCAACGCCCACTTCAAAATGAAGGACTTACGGTAAAAGGTAAGTCCTTTTTGA
>JAISYY010000231.1 GCA_031269635.1 Tannerella sp.
CATGTGTCTTTTACTGTTTTTGCTGTTGCTTTTCAAGGTACTTTGGTTTGATTTCAGCTGGTGCGTTATTTCCACGTTCCGTCCGTTTTCGTATGCCGAACTGTACGTGTTCGGGATCCTGTTTGCCGCGGTTTTTTTGATGCCGTTTGTCCTTTTCCGCAAGACTGTTATCGTGTGGATTGTGGATGTGATGCTCGGGTTTTTGTTTGTTTCAAATCTTATTTATTTCCGCACCTATTATACGGCTATTCCTTTGAGCAGTTACGGACTTGCCGCTAACATGCTGGATTTTACGAGCAGTGTGTACGAATCCTTGCGCTGGGAAGACATCATGTATCCGTTGTCTACGTTGGCGGCAGCCTTTTTCTGCCGGAGGAGACGTGCTGCGGAAACGCCGCCGGCGGCTTCCGGCAGGCTTGCCGCGTTCGGGCGTTACATGTTGCTGGTGATGATATTTGTATCGCTTGCCGCCGTGTTGCTACTTGTGAAAGGGGGATTTAAGAAATCTTACGAATTGTTACAGGATTCATATACGCATACCTGCGGGACGCCTCTTTACACGATAGCAGGCTCTCTCTATTACGATTATATCCGCGATAAGGAGGTCTATACGCCCGAAACGGGGCGGCATATAGACGGGTGGCTTGAGAGGCATTTGGCGTCAGGCCGCAGGTCTGACGCCAAATGCCTCCAGCTGGAGGCGTCCACGTTTTTGCCGGACGGTTGCGCCGTTCCGGAACGTCCGCTTATGCCGGAGCGCCGTATGAACTGCATCATTATTCTTGCCGAATCCCTCGAAAGCTGGGTTCTGGAACGGACGGTCGAAGGGCAGGAGATAATGCCCCGCATGAATCGTCTTTTGCGCGATTCGACGACGCTTTATGCCCCGAACGTACTGTCGCAGGTGAAAGGCGGCCGCTCCATAGACGCCCAGCTGATGATTAATACGGGCTTGCTGCCTGTCGATATCGGCGTTTACAGCCTGAAATATTCTCAATCCTTTTTTCCTTCGCTGGCAAAAGCGCTGGAGGAAAAATACGGGGAAGTTTACGCCTGCACGCTTACGGCCGATAAACCGTTCGTATGGAATCAAAGCGTGATAGCGCCCGCTTTCGGGTATGACAGCCTGGTATCCAAAAATCATTTTATGCAGGATGAGAAAGTCGGGCCTCATTACCGCCATCAACTGGGGGATGTATCCCTGTTGAGGCAGTGCGCCGGGAAGATTAACGACGGCCGGGTATGGAAAGACGGCGCAAACCTGTTGCAGATCGTAACCTATTCGGGACATTTCCCGTTTGTCCTTCCCGATGACCTGAAAGAAGTGCATTTTTCCGGCGACATACCGCTCCGGATGCGCGACTACATGACGGTGGCCAATTATACGGACCGTGCATTAGGCTCGTTTGTAGAGGCAATCCGCTCCGTCCCGGGATTTGATAATACCCTGATCGTGATTACGGGAGACCATGAGGGGCTTGCCGACATGCGCGACAACCTGTGCCGCGACAAAGCCGGGCAGGGTATCGTCTCGGATGCACCCTTTGTCCCCTTTATCGTACTGAATGTGCCCCCGGCACTACGTTCCGCAATGCAGGACGCCTTTGACCTGTCCGGCGCCGGCATACGCTATAAAAAGGTCATGGGACAGGTTGATATTTACCCGACACTGCTTGACCTGCTGGAATTAACGGATTATACATGGCGGGGCATGGGGCGAAGTATCCTGGATCCTGCCAAAAAAGGCATTGCGGTAAACGCGCATAACGCTGTGTACGGCGATACGACAGACGTCTCCGGCATACAGCATCTAAAGGAAGCGTGGAAAGTGTCGGACGAAATCATACGCTACGATTATTTCCGTCACAAATAAACGGCGTCTTTCAGCCTCTCCAGCGCCGTCACGAGCGTGCTGCGGGGGCAACCGACGTTTATGCGCATGTATCCGTTGCCTTCGGCGCCGAATATTGCGCCGTCGTTGAGCGCAAGACGGGCGCGTTCCGTGAACAGCGCTGTCAGTCCCTTGTGGTCAAGGCCAAGCTCCCGGCAGTCCAGCCATATCAGGAATGAAGCCTGCGGGCGGTAAACTTTCACCTGTGGGATGTTTTTGTTGAGGTATTCGTCAACGAAATTGACATTCCCGATTACGTAGTCAAGCATTTGGCGTCGCCATTCCTCCCCGTGCGTATACGCCGCGATCGTCGCAATATACGAAAACAGGGAGCCTTCGTTGAACTCGCCGGCTTTCAGGCAGGAATAAAACGCGTTGCGCAAACGTTCGCCGGGCACAATGGCGTAAGATGCCACGATACCGGCAATGTTGAACGTTTTGCTGGGAGCGGCAAACGTGATGCTGCACGATGCGGCCTCGTCCGATACGGTGGGGAACGGGTAATGCCTGAACGGAGGATAAATCATCTCGGAATGAATCTCGTCGGATATGACAATAATGTTGTTTGCATGGCATATTGCCGCCAGTTTCCGCAGCGTATCCCTGCTCCACACGATGCCTGCCGGGTTATGCGGGTTTGACAGTATGAGGATTTTGCACCGTTCGTCGATCACGGACGCCAGGCCGTCGAAATCCATTTCGTACGCGCCGTTGACGAGGCGTAGCGGATTGCATACGACTTCGCGCTTCATGTTTGCCGGCACAAGGCGGAACGGATGATAGACGGGCGGCTGTATGATGATCTTGTCGCCTTCCTGCGTAAAATTCCCGATGGCGAAAGCGATACCGCGCACGATTCCCGGAATGAAACTGATCCATTCGCGCCTTACGTCCCAGCCGTGCAGGCTGCGGTTCCAGTTTATGATGCTGTCGAAATATTCTTCCGGCAGGCGGGTATAGCCGAAAACCGGATGTTCGCAGCGTTGCCGGATTGCATTGATAATAAAATCGGGCGTGCGGAAATCCATGTCGGCCACCCATAGCGGCATGAGGTCTTCGCGTCCGAAACGCTCCTTGAGGGTGTCATATTTTATACAGTCGGTACCTTTCCTGTCTATAATCTCATCAAAATCGTAAACTGTCATCATCTTTTTTTGCGGCAAAAGTAATACTTTTACCGTGATTATTAAATTATTTTTTTACGTGTTCAGGTTTACGATAAAGAGAACGGGGCTGTCATTATCCACGGATCTTTCGGGGAATGTCCCGGATAAATCTTTCCCTGATTTTATGAAACAGTATGAATTGTTATAAATGTCAACAGGTTGGAAGCCGGATATGTGTCCCGTTTTGAAGATGTCGTCTTTAAAACCTTCGGGAAGAAGGTATGCCGTAAAGCCGGTTTTGTCGTAACAGAAAGTGAAATTGTTACCGGCGGGGCTGCTGCATGTCGAAAAGAGATACCGTTTTCCTTTTCTTACGGGATAAATGCAGGTCGCGCCGTCATGCACGTTTTTATTCAAGAGCGGTAATTTCTCCTGTTCCACGATATATAGCGTGTCTTCAAGAAGATCGCTGTTTTCAAAAGGCGGCGTGTATGCATACACCTCGTTTTCGCTGACCAGCAGTTCCGAGATACATGTGTTACTGAAAAACTTGCCCTGTCCGGCATGGGCGATACGTAAAGTCCGGCTGGAGATTTCATTCATGTTGTCGTCTAACTGATACAGGTTATGCACGATCAGGAAAGAATCGGGATGATCGTCATTTTTCACAAGCGTTTCGGCCGTAAGCCATGAATATCCGTCGTGAAAAGTAAATGCCGTGAGTTTGTAGCGGAAATGCCCGATACAGGCCCTTGATATAAGGGCGCCGTCATAACCGTATTTGCTTATGCTGCACTGACTGTCAATGACAAGTACCTGATTCATCTTCGGATTTAATGCATATTCAACGATATCACACGCTATCCGGTTGATGAAGTTACCGTGCATATCGAAATGAAGCAGCTTGTTTTCGCTGATCATAAACAGGTCATCCCCGTCCCTGCGCACACGTTTGATATTCCGCATGGCGCCGCTGTCCGGCATCTCCAGCGGAACGGCGAATGCATTTTCGGCTATATCCGATAATTTTCCGGTTTCTTTTATCGTTATACCTTCTTTTATATGAACAGACGCAATTTTGTATCCCTGATACCCGTAAGTCAGGAAAATGATTGCCAGCAGTAAAAAACATCCTTTTTTCATTCTATATTTATGTTGACGGTTCCGGGTTGTACTTTCCGGAACGATTCGGCGCAAAGATAACGATTATTTTGTTCTTCTTACGGATTTGTTTTTTTCTGATGAAAATATTGTTTAAACTGTTTGGAGTTAATAAAAGTAATCGTATCTTTGCAGGCAAAATTTTAAAAAAATAACGCAATGGTTGCTATTCATAACCTTTCTGTTTTGATTTCTATTGACGTCGTCGTGGTCTTGTGCCCGTCTACGTGAGAAAGGGATGTGTATAGTTTGGTTGTACGAAATTAGGCCTTTCTCTGACAAATAGAGAGAGGTTTTTTGTTATGATTTAAACAGATTAAATTATGGAATTACGCAGTTCGATTTGCATGCAGGGACGCCGGATGGCCGGGGCGAGGTCGTTATGGAGGGCGAACGGGATGAAAAAGGAACAAATGGGTAAACCGGTTATAGCGATTGTAAATTCGTTTACGCAATTTGTGCCGGGACATGTTCATCTCCATGAAGCAGGCCAGTTGGTGAAGGCCGAAATTGAAAAATCCGGCTGTTTTGCGGCTGAGTTTAACACCATCGCCATAGATGACGGGATTGCGATGGGGCATGACGGCATGCTCTATTCGCTGCCTTCGCGCGATTTGATTGCGGATAGCGTGGAGTACATGGTGAATGCGCATA
The DNA here is from genome assembly GCA_031269635.1 of Tannerella sp. Lineage (GTDB taxonomy): Bacteria > Bacteroidota > Bacteroidia > Bacteroidales > Tannerellaceae > Tannerella. Next base: position 4,813 of record JAISYY010000231.1, read on the forward strand.
AAGCGGATGCTATGGTTTGCATCAGTAATTGCGATAAGATTACGCCCGGAATGCTTATGGCGGCGATGCGCCTGAACATACCGGCCGTTTTTGTCTCCGGCGGACCTATGGAAGCCGGAAAATGGGGCGGGGAAAACCTCGACTTGATTGACGCAATGATTAAGTCTGCCGACCCGTCGGTCGGTGATGACGAAGTTACCGGAATCGAGGAACATGCCTGTCCGACGTGCGGCAGCTGTTCCGGCATGTTTACCGCCAATTCGATGAACTGCCTGAACGAAGCCCTCGGTATGGCCTTGCCCGGGAACGGAACGGTTGTGGCGACGCACGAGAACCGCGTACAACTGTTCCGCGATGCGGCCAAGCTGATTGTCGATAATGCATACAAATATTACAGGGACGGTGATGCGTCCGTTTTGCCGTTAAGTATTGCAACCCGCGAGGCGTTTCTCAATGCCATGACCCTTGATATCGCCATGGGCGGCTCTACGAATACGGTGCTTCACCTGCTCGCCATCGCAAACGAAGCGGGTGTTGACTTCACTATGGATGACATCGACGCCCTTTCGCGTCGGACGCCATGCCTGTGCAAGGTCGCTCCGAATACGCAGAAATACCACGTACAGGACGTCAACCGTGCGGGAGGCATACTCTCCATTATGAGCGAACTGGCGAAAGGGAAATTGCTTGACAGGACGGTAAAACGAGTGGACGGCCTGACGCTTGGCCAGGCCATTGAAAAGTACGATATTATGAATCCTGCCGTTTCGGGTGAAGCATTGAAAATATACCAAAGCGCACCGGCCGGGAAATTTAACTTGGTAATGGGTTCGCAGGCGACCTGTTATGATTCGCTTGACAAGGATCGTGCGGCCGGTTGCATTCGCGATTTGGCGCATGCCTATTCCAAAGACGGCGGACTTGCCGTGCTGAAAGGCAATATTGCGTCCGGCGGATGTGTGGTAAAAACTGCGGGCGTCGACGAAAGTATCTGGCGTTTCAGTGGCCCTGCCAAAGTCTTCCATTCACAGGAAGACGCTTGTGAAGGGATTCTGTCCGGTAAGGTTCGCAGCGGAGATGTTGTCGTCATAACCTACGAAGGGCCGAAAGGAGGTCCCGGCATGCAGGAAATGCTTTATCCTACCTCCTATATAAAGTCAATGCATCTCGGCAAGGAATGTGCGCTTATCACCGACGGGCGGTTCAGCGGGGGAACGTCCGGTTTGAGCATAGGGCACGTATCGCCCGAAGCGGCTTCCGGCGGTGCGATTGGCCTCGTGAAAGACGGCGACCGGATCGAAATAGACATCCCCGGAAGAACGATACAGGTTAAATTGAGCGACGGGGAACTTGCACGCCGCCGTAAAGAGGAGGAAGGAAAAGGACGAAATGCATGGAAGCCCGTTCGTGACAGGAACGTGTCTAAAGCGTTACAGGCTTATGCGGGAATGGTTGCTTCGGCCGATAAAGGCGGAGTGAGAACATTGGTTGGAAATTAAAAATTAAAAATTTAAGTGACGGAAATGGATAAAATTACCGGTTCGGAAGCCTTGCTTCGTACGTTGATTGCCGAAGGGGTGGAGTGCATCTTCGGCTATCCCGGCGGACAAGCTATTCCGATTTATGATATGCTTTACGATTATAAGGATAAGTTGCGCCATGTGCTGGTGCGCCATGAACAGGGGGCGACACATGCCGCCCAGGGTTATGCCCGCGTGAGCGGTAAAGTTGGGGTGGCGCTGGTCACTTCGGGGCCGGGCGCTACCAATACGATTACGGGCATAGCCGATGCGATGCTCGACAGTACGCCAATGGTGGTGGTTACCGGACAGGTGCCCTCGCCGTTGCTGGGGACGGATGCTTTCCAAGAGGTGGACGTGATAGGTATTACGCTTCCGATAACGAAGTGGGCCTATCAGGTGCGTCATGCCGAAGATGTTGCATGGGCTGTGTCGCGTGCCTTTTATATTGCCTCGACGGGACGTCCGGGGCCTGTTGTCATTGACATCGCCAAAGATGCGCAGGTGGGAACGGTCGATTATTCCTATAAGCCGGTTGATTTCATCAGGAGTTATCAGCCGTGGCCGGAGATCAACCGGGAACGTATTGAAGAGGCTGCGGAATTGATAAATAATGCCGGGAAACCTTTTGCGCTTGTCGGGCAAGGCGTTGTCTTGAGCGGCGCGGAGGAGGAACTGAAACAGTTTCTGGAGAAGGCGGACATGCCTGCGGGTTCTACCATGCTGGGGCTGTCGGCCATGCCTTCCGATTACCGGCTGAACAAAGGAATGTTGGGTATGCACGGCAACATAGGCCCTAACCGCAAGACAAACGAGTGCGACGTACTTGTCGCGATCGGCATGCGCTTTGACGACCGTGTCACGGGCGACCTCAAAACGTACGCCAAACAGGCTAAAATCATACATCTTGATATTGATAATTCCGAAGTCGACAAGAATGTGAAGGTCGATGTGAAAGTGTTGGGAGATGCAAAAGTATCCCTGCGCGAAATCACGAAACTGCTGAAACCGGCTGAACACAGCGACTGGATCGCATCGTTTGCACAGGATGAGGAAGAGGAATATGAGAAAGTGATAAAGAAAGAACTGTATCCCGATGATGCGGTTTTACGTATGGGAGAGGTGGTGCGTAAAGTCTCGGAAGCTACCGGGAACAGGGCCGTCCTTGTTACGGATGTGGGGCAAAACCAAATGATGAGCGTGCGTTATTTTAAATACAGCCAAACGCGAAGCGTCATCACTTCCGGCGGGCTTGGGACGATGGGATTTGGCCTTCCGGCCGCCGTAGGCGCCAAAATAGGCGCTCCCGGCAGGACGGTCTGCCTTTTCACCGGCGATGGGGGCCTGCAAATGACCTTGCAGGAACTGGGAACGGTTATGCAGGAAAAGCTGGATATCAAAATCATCCTTTTGAATAATAACTATCTTGGCATGGTGCGCCAGTGGCAGGAGTTGTTCTTTCACGAACGGTATTCCTATACGAATATGGAAAACCCCGATTTCACGTCTATTGCGAAAGCTTTCAGGATAGGCGTGCGGGAAATATGGAAACGTGAAGAACTGGATGATGCAATAAAAGAAATGTTCGACTGTAAAGGCTCATTCCTTTTGGTCGCTCATGTTGAGAAAAACGGCAAGGTTTACCCGATGGTTCCTGCGGGAGGCTGTATTACGGAAATGCTTTATTAATTATTAAAAGAGAGTTGATGTATGAATTATGTGAAGAATAAAACGCTTTTTACCGTCATCATTTTTTCGGAAAACACGGTCGGCCTGCTCAATCAGATTACGATCATCTTTACCCGCCGCCAGTTGAATATAGAAACGCTTTCCGTATCCCCGTCGGCCATTGCCGGCGTGCATAAGTTTACAATTACCACCTTTGCCGATGAAGTAACCATCGGGAAGATCGTGAAGCAAATAGACAAGCGCGTGGACATCCTGAAAGCCTATTACAATACGGATGAAGACCTCGTATACCAGGAGATCGCGCTTTACAAGCTTAGTACGGACCTGTTTGTCAAAATGGGAGGAGTCGAGGATTTGATACGGAAATACGACGCACGTGTGCTTGATATAAGCGAATCGTGCGTGGTGCTCGAAAAGAACGGTCACTACGAAGAAACGCAGGCGCTGTTTCGTGAACTGAGCGAACGGATCGGCGTTTTGCAGTTCATACGTTCCGGGCGTATCGCCATAACAAAGAGCAAGGTTGAACGCTTGAGCGACATGCTGGCTTCGGTTGAAGAAAGAATAAGAAGAAAGGAGTGAATTATGCTTGAGAAAATAGGAACGTTTCATTTTGTCACGGAATCATACCTGCTTGACTTCAGGGGCAGGGTTACGATTCCGATGATTGGGAATTATATGCTGCATGCCGCTTCCAATCATGCTTCGCTACGCGGATTCGGATTCAGCGACATGACGGAAAAACATACGGCCTGGGTGCTTTCGCGGTTGGCCATGGAAATAAGCCGTTACCCCGCGATGTCGGAGCCGGTCGCGTTATATACATGGATCGGTGAAGCCGGGCGGCTTTTTACCCAACGCTGTTTTGAACTCGTTGACGCCGCCGGGAATCCCATGGTGTATGCCCGTTCAATCTGGGCGGCCATTGACATGCAGACGCGCCGCCCGACGCCGCTGGATGTCGAAGCGCTGAGCGTTTACATAGCGGATAAGTCCTGTCCCGTCGAAAAGCCGGGAAAGATAAGCCCCGTCGAAAATGAAACGGAAGGCGTGCCGTATAAGGTGAAATACAGCGACCTGGATATAAACGGACACCTGAACAGCATCAAATATATGGAGCATCTGCTCGATCTGTTTGACCTGGATCTGTTCACTGCGAAAGAAGTGAAACGCTTTGAGATCGCTTATCTGTCCGAAGGGCGCTATGGCATGCCGCTCACGCTGCACAGGAAGGAAACGGCGCCGGATAAGTATAACATGGCCATCTGTCACGAAGGCAAAGCGATTTGCCGGGCAACCGCAAGCTGGATTGTAAGATAAACTTAATTTACTAACATAATAAATAGAAAGAAAATGGCAATAATTAATTTTGGCGGAGTGGACGAAAATGTCGTTACCCGCGAAGAATTTTCGCTGGAAAAAGCGAGGGAAGTAATGAAAGGCGAAACCATCGCCGTGATCGGATATGGCGTGCAAGGCCCCGGGCAAAGCCTGAACCTGCGCGATAACGGCTTTAACGTTATCGTTGGCCAGCGCAAGGGCAAAACATGGGAAAAAGCCGTGTCCGACGGCTGGACGCCCGGCGAGACGCTGTTTGAAATTGAAGAGGCTTGCGAACGTGCGACCGTCATCCAGTACCTGTTGTCGGACGCCGCTCAAATAGAGCTTTGGCCGGCCGTCAAAAAACACCTCACGGCAGGCAAAGCCCTGTATTTTTCACATGGCTTTGCCATCACATACAAGGAACGTACCCAAATCATCCCTCCTGCCGGCGTGGACGTAATCCTGGTAGCCCCCAAGGGTTCGGGCACCTCCCTGCGCCGCATGTTTTTGCAGGGACGCGGACTTAATTCTTCTTATGCGATCTACCAGGATGCGACGGGACGTGCGAAAGAGCGCGTCATCGCCCTGGGTATAGGCGTAGGGTCGGGTTATCTGTTTGAAACGACATTCCGGAAAGAAGTGTATTCGGATTTGACCGGCGAGCGCGGAACGCTGATGGGCGCCATACAGGGACTCCTGCTTGCACAGTACGAAGTGTTGCGCGAAAACGGACATTCGCCGTCGGAAGCGTTCAACGAGACGGTGGAAGAACTGACGCAATCGCTCATGCCCCTCTTTGCGGAAAACGGGATGGACTGGATGTACGCCAACTGTTCGACTACGGCGCAGCGCGGCGCACTGGACTGGATGGGGCCGTTCCACGATGCAACCCGGCCTGTTTTTGAAAAACTTTACCGGGAAGTAGCAAGCGGAAACGAAGCGCA
>JAISYY010000261.1 GCA_031269635.1 Tannerella sp.
CCCTGGGCAATCAGGTCGTTTGCGAAATGGTCGTATTCATCAATGATGATGTACATCTTTTTGCCGGCAAATCTTGCTGCACTAAAGGCTTTTTGTAAAGAGGCAACACCCAACAGTCCGGAATCTACGAGTTCATCATATTCTTTTTCAGGCAACAGCTTTTTATAATGGAATAAGAAATCGCGCACATTAGCTTGCAACTTGTACGAAAGGGATACTTTAAATGATTCTTCATCGGAAGTATCCAGTCCTGAAAAATCGAGGTTAAGCACCATGTAGCTGTTATGTTTTGGCGTCGGGTGTTTACCGATATACAAATCACCGAACAACTGCTCGAACATGTCCGCCTGCCTGACGTCATAGTAATGCGACAGCATCGAAAAGAACAGGCTTTTGCCGAATTTACGCGGACGGGTAAAGAACAGATTGGCATTATTTTCGTTTTCCAACAGCTCGATAAACCGCGTCTTGTCGATATAGACATAGTTCTCGGTTCTTACTTTTTCAAAATTGGAAGCGCCGTAAGGCAGTCGTTTTTTTTGTATTCCTGTATCCATGACATGATATTTTTGTTGCAAAGATATAATTTCCCGCCGTAAAATCAAAAAAAATAAACAACCATGAGGACGGATATTATACGGAAAACCGTGCAGATCGGAATGAATCCGGCCTGCACGGTCAATCGTTTTCCGGAAAGAGACATCTCTTTTTCACCGTTAATACCCGAAAATTTCTTCCTGGGTAAGCGTCTTTACGGGGCCGATTTTTTTCAGCATTTCCATATCCAAATCCTTTGCATCTCCAAGTATGCAATAAGTATAAGGTTTGTCTTTAATATACTTTTCCTGGAACGCCTTTACGTTGTCCAGCGTCATGCCCGGTATTTTTTCAAATATCTCTTTCCGCGTATCCGTCGTGTATCCGAACATTTTATTATTCAGATAGTCCCATAATATATTCTCTTTGAGGATGCGTCCTGTGCGGATGTTGGTGATAATACTCTCTTTTGCGAGGGAAAACGCTTTTTCCGATTCCGGCATATTGTTAAGTATGTCGTTGAACGTTTCAATAGCATCTTTCATCTTATCGTTTTGCGTTGCAATGAACGTGTTCAGGATGTATGCACGGTCGGGTTTGCCGGGGCGCTGGTAGTTGGCCCATGCGGAATAAGCCAGTCCGCGGGCTTCGCGCATTTCCTGGAAGACGATACTGTTCATGCCGCCGCCGAAGTAAGTGTTATACAAGGTACGGTCTACTTCGAGGCTTTTGTCGAACTGTCCTCCCTTGTGAACCATCGCCATATAGATCTGTTTGGCGTCGTAGTGAGCCAGCAGGACGTTGTTTTCCCCGGTTTCCTGTTCCGTGAAACCGGCGGGGTCGGGGATTGGTTTCAACGTTTCGCCCACCGCATGACTTTTATTTATAGCGCCGGTTATTTCCGCCTGCGACAGGGGGCCGTAATACATGATGGTATGTTCAAAGTTTTTCAAGCTTTTGGTGCGTGCGACTAAGTCTTCCGGGTTTAACGCCTTGAGTTCGGCTTCCGAAAGAATATTCGTCACCGGCGATTTCGGCCCCCAGACGGCATAATTGCTTAGCCTGCTGAAATTCGTTTGCTGACTCAGCTTTGCATCCGATCGTTGCTTCAAGATGTCCCGGACATAATTGGCATAGATTTCCGGATCGGCTTTCGCATCGGCAAGACGTTCTTCGAGAAGCGCCATCGCCTTTTCAAAGTTATCGCTCAGGCCGCTTACATACACATATACGCGTTCATTACTTGCGATGACATTAAAGGAACAGGCCAGTTTATACAGTTCGCTTTTGATTTCCTCCGCCGTTTTTGAAGATGTCCCCAGGTAACTCAAGTAACCGGAAGCCGTCCCCAGGGCTTTGTCGTGATTGTTCCCCATTTCATAAATATAGTAAAGCGAGAAAAGAGGATTCGTTGTATTTTGCTTATACAGCAACTGAATGTCCTTTTTCGCTTTTGAAATGGACATATCCTTTTCGTAATCCAGGAAGACCGGTTCGATCGGCTTCGTGTCACGCGCCTTTATCTTTGCAAGGAAATCGCTTTCCACATCGCGGTTTGTGGGGATCGGCGTTATTTTCGGCTTCTCGATCTTGTTGTCGTCCGGCGTTCCTTCCCTTTTGTAAACGACGGCATAGTTATCATTCAAATACTTGTTGCAGAAATCAACGACGTCCTTTTTTGTCAATCCGGACTGGAACTTGATCTTATTGACCATATCTTCCCATTTTATGTCATTAACAAATGCGTTCAGCAGCAGGCGGGCGGCATATTGATAATCTTCGCTCTGGTAATACTCGTTTAGCCTGAAATTGCTGATAACGGCTTCGAGCAGCCAGTCTTCGACTTCACCCCTCTTTAACGCCTCAAGCTGTCCCAGCAAAAGATCTTTCACCTCATCAAGCGTCTGTCCTTCCTTAGGCGTCCCGTACATCAGGAACAAACTGTAATCGGCCATCGAGCTGGTAGAACTTCCTGCCCTCAAAACCTTTTGCTTTTGAACAAGGTTCAGGTCGATCAGCCCGGCTTTGCCGTTCGTAAGGAGGTAATCTACCACTTGCAGGATAGCCGCATCCTTTGTGTTGGCGGCAGGCAAACGGTATGCCAGCATTATGTTTTCCGCTTCCAGGCCGACTACTTCCTTAACGACAGGTTCATTGATCGGCCGTTCGGGCGAGATTTTCAGTTCCGGGAGCTCTTTCGGTTTCAGTGAACCGAAATACTTGTCAATAACGGCAACAACTTCGCCGGGATCAATATCACCCACCATACAAACGGCCATGTTATTAGGCACATAATACGTATCAAAATATCTTTTGATATTCGTTATGGACGGGTTTTTCAGGTGCTCCTGCGTTCCCAGTACGGTTTGCGTTCCGTAGGGATGATGCGGGAAGAGGGCGCTCAAAATGGCCTCGTAAACCTTCCTGTCATCCCGCGTAAGGCTCATGTTGTATTCCTCATATACCGTTTCGAGTTCGGTATGGAACCCCCGTATGACGGGATTCGTAAAGCGGTCCGACTGTATAACCGCCCAGTTTTCGATTTCGTTGGCAGGAATATTTTCGGTATACGCCGTAACGTCGTACGAAGTAAAAGCGTTTGTCCCCTGCGAACCGATTGAAGACATCAACTTGTCATATTCGTTCGGTATCGCAATTTTGGACGCTTCCTGCGACAGGCTGTCTATTTCGGCATAGATCGCCGTCCGCCGCTCCTCGCTGTCCGTCTTACGATACGTTTCAAACAAAGCCTCAATCTTGTCCAGCAGCGGTTTTTCGGCCTCGTAATCGGAAGTTCCGAAATTCCGGGTGCCTTTAAACATCAGGTGCTCAAAATAGTGAGCCAGCCCGGTCGTTTCCGCAGGATCGTTTTTGCCTCCCACACGAACGCCGATATAAGTTTGCACACGCGGCTTATCTTTGTTTACGGATAAATAAACCTTCAAACCGTTCTCCAATGTATAAATACGTGTCTTGAGCGGATCGCCCGGTACGCTTTCGTACTTATACTCCACTCCCTTGCAGGAAACAGCCAGTAACAGGACTGTAAACGAAATTAACAAATAAACCTTTTTCATAAGAACAAATTTTTTAATGATAAAATTCAGATG
>JAISYY010000265.1 GCA_031269635.1 Tannerella sp.
TGTACCCGTTCTTCAAAAGTCATGTCGCGCCGGTCGTTCGCTCCATAAACAATCGCTACGTCGGAACGTACATCCGTCACCGGCTTCCACTGCCCGGACGTCTGAAACGCTGTTTTCTCCCGGTCCGTTGCCGCGGGCGTATTCCCCGTCTGGGCGCAGGCTCCCGTCACCATACCGGCAAGCATAAGGCCGGCACAAAGACTTTTTGATATTAAAATCATTCTTTTCATAATTACTTCTGTTTTTTTTATTAGACACTTTATTTCTTATTTTTATCGTATATCAACTTGTTTGTATTATTCGAACTAAATACCGGATTTTGCTTTCCACCGGTCAATCCAGTAAGCCGTCCGGTCTAAATAATAATCCGGTTTCAACGGTTCATAATCCAGGTAGTGAAAGGCGTCCGGATGAAAGGGAACTGCCGGTTCGATTTGCGTACCCTCGTGCCATTCGTTGAACGACGTGATACCAATGTTCGTTACCCCGCTGTTAATGGCTGCTTCAAACATCCGGTCGTAATACCGTCCGTTTTCCCGGTCACGGGTTGTCTTTCCGTTCCATGGGCGTACACGGGTATCAATGTATCCCGGCGCTACGGAAGGGATGAATATCTTCCCATGCCGTTCGGCCCAATCCTGCAGATAAGGCCAGTGGGCAAGCGTGGAGCCGTAGGTGAAACCGGTTGCGCCGAAATAAGTGTAAAAGCCGTCGAAACCCGAATCGGCAAAAAAGTCTTCTTCTCCTTTTTTCACCCATAATCCTATCATCAAAGCATCGCAGGGCGTATTTCGGATCGTGATACTCCCGTCCGGCTGCAACAAGGTTTTCCATTCTTCGGAAGACGTAAGATATGAATCATAAATGAAAAAGAGCGGTTTCCCGTCTTTCCGGTAAAAAGCCGGATGACTGCCGTACGTATTGATAATCGTTTGGATATTCCGGCGGGTTGATGCTGCATTGCGGCCTTTGAACGGCTCAATGTGAAAACAGACCCTGATGCCGTAACGGGCAGCCAGATTCATGATCAACGGCACGCTTTGGTAACCGAAATCATATATATCCCACCATGTAAGGACCATCACCCCAATCCGCGCCTGCCGCAGCATGTGTATATGATGGTCGATGGTGGTGGAATCGGTACAACTATACGTCCCCAGTTGGGGGAAAAAGTTACTTGCAATATCATCGCCGCCCGGAATCGTTCCTCCGGTGACGGTATCGCCGGCGTCCTGCGGGAGCACCGCATGCGCCCAGTGGATTTCTCTGCCGTCTTTTTCCGTATTGCCATACCAATTGTAATAAAAACAAAAGGTATCGTAATCAGGCGTTTTACTCTCAGAAAACGAATTTCCGCTACAACTGCAAAGCCACACAAGGCCAGGCAATATGTTCAAAAAAATAGTTATTCTCATATTGTTTTATTATCTGTTTCATTTATCAATTTTAATCGTCCGGGCGTAATCCGGTAGCCTGCCGGGGTAAAGGACGAAAATAAAAGGCAAATATCGTGTTTTCCTTTATCTATCCTTCACCGGAGCGCCGATTTTTTTTCATGCGCTCCGGTTTGGACATGGTAACGCCGGTTGTGTTTTACAAAGCGTTACCCTATTTGCAATACAGTGTGTGATATAAATTATACTTTCGGTCAGGGAACGTCCACCCGCTTAGCTTCGTTATAATTATGCCGGGCGATATTTTCCGTCCGGTAATTTATGCGCGCCGCCGCCCGGATGAAGACCGTTCGTCCGGAAGGAATGACGCCGGCAGTCGTAATCGTAACGGTCTCACCCAGCAGCGCGTTGAACGAATCGCCGCTATATGTCCGTTCAACGGAATAACGGTTGTCCCATTCGCGGTAACCGACGAAGGCCATTTGGCTGACAAACAGACGGACATCCGTTACGTTCAGGAAATTGTCGTTGTACCCGCCCATCGGCTCGATCTTCGAGCGAAATTCTTCGGGACTGACCGCGCGGGTCACCCGAAACGAGGCTGTGATCTTCCCGTTGCTAACGGTCGGTTCACCCACCCATTCCACTTTCAGGAAAGGCTGAACTTCAACTTTTACTTCCGTAACACCTTTGATGTCTATGTATTTGGATCCATCGAAAAGGGTATCTCCCTGTTGATTGACGCGCACCAGCGGAATGAAGGCGCCGTCGATTCGCACATTGTAATGACCCTTGAACACTTTGGTGTTTTGGAAAATACCTTCCTTCATACACCAGAAATCAAAGTTGTCGGGCACGACCGTTTCCGTCCAGCTCAACTCACGCAAGCGTATGCGTGTACCTTCGCTGCCCTGATCGGTCAATACCCGTTCGCCTGTCGCCACATCCACTACTTCGCCCTTGATGGTTTCCTTAGGTTCATCGTAGTTGTCTATTTCAAACAATTCACAGGAGTTAAACGATATAGCCAGTAAAAAACTCCCGATAACATATACTATTTTTTTCATCTTGTTGATACTTTATAAGTTTAACGACCTGGTTGCTGATCAATCACCGGACTCTTCGACACTTCGTCGCCGGGAATGGCAAAATAATATTCCTGTTCGGTCAGGCGGAAACGTTTATGATTTTCCTGGAATCGCGCATCGAAGAAATACTTGTTTGCCTTTGTAGAATAAAACGGGTATAACGCCCTGTAATAGGCACCGTCGCTTTGAGTGAAGCCGTTCAGCAGATCGGAGTGTTGCGTCCGCCAGCGCCGGATGTCCCAGAGATTCTTGTATTCGTAACCCAGTTCTTTCTGCCTTTCCCTGCGGACAATCTTCAGTCCCGCTTCGCCGTCAAGTTCGGCGGCCGAAGTAAGGGGGACGGCGCCAGCCCGTTCGCGAATATCACGGACGGCTTCGTAGGCGACCTGGATGAAATCGTCTCCGGCAGGAGCCGGTTCACCGGCAAGCTTGAGTTCCGCACCCGCCTCGGCTGCGTTCAACAGAATCTCAGCGTAACGCATCAATACGAACGGCTGCTCGGAGCGGGCTTCCAGCACTTGCGACTGCGGCAGGTTCGGATCCAGCCACTTGCGGATCGTAAAACCCGTTATGGCCGCCGTCATGTCGCTTGTGAACGGGCCGCTTTTGCCGGCAGCGTTCATCACTGTCCCGTTGTCTAAAGTCACGGTCTCGTGCGTCGTGCCGTTAGGCGAGAGGTAGAGCGCTTTCCCCGAAAAGTTCCCCGCACCCTTGTAGGCATCGACTTCCGTATAATTGATACTGCCCGAAAAATTATAATCCGTCGTACCATTACGGGTCATCAGCGGATCTATGCCATTGCTTACATCTCCGGTATAGATTCCCCTGCGGATTTCAATTTCTTCACCCTTGAAAACATCTCCGGGATAAATCACGTATGCCCGCAAACGGGGTTCAACATTCTTGAAAATATCCGTCACTTTGTCGAACAAAAGGTATTTTCCGTTATCGTCGAATACTTTGATCGTTCCGTCCGGATTCTTTTCAATCCCGTCGAAATATTCCACATAATCCAGCGTCGGACAATTCCCGGCCGAGTATCCGTTTCCTCCCATCAACTGGCGCGGGATATGGTAGGAATCATATCCGTGCGCCAAATCGGGATACTTATATTCTTTGATATAAATATTTTCCGGGCCGGTCAAGTCGGTGAACATATCGACCATGTTCTGGAATTGGGCTTCCCGGTCGCCGGCGGCCCATTTTTTCCTGTACAGCGAATATTTTCCCGATTTCATGATTTCGCGGGCGGCATTGTAGGCTTCGCGGAAATACTTCCGGGAGGCGTCGGCAGCCGTAGCGGGGTCGAAACCGATAACACGCACATTGGTTTTCTGTCCGAAACCGGTAATCCGGTTGTATTTGGCTACACTGCCGGCAAACAGCATGGCTTCGGACTTGAATCCCAGGGCCACGTATTTGTTGGCAAAGCCGCGTTGCGGACTTGTTTCCAAAAGATTAGCAATTGCAAGGTCGTAATCGGCCAGCACCTGGTTCCATGTTTCTTCTTCCGTGGAACGTGGTATTTCCAGCGCCTCTGCCGGATTTTCCGGATACTTCAACACTTCCAAAACCAGCGGCATACCGCCGTAACGTTTGGCCAGGGCGTAAAAGACCATTGCACGGGTGAAATAAGCTTCGCCTATAAAATGGTTGTACGCCGCTTCCGAGAAATTGGATTTGTATTCAGGTATCGTCTCCAGCAAACGATTCGCATCCCGCAAGAGTTGGAACGCTCTTGTCCAGTAAGCGCCATTACGCGACCAGCCTTCGGAAGTCATGGCTTCGCCGGCATCGCGACCAAGTGACTGTCCGTCGTTGGCGCCCGGTGCCCCCAGCCAATCGTCGAAAAACTGGCGTGCCGGAGAATATTTGAAATCCTCAAACGGCATCTGACTGTACATCCGGGATAAATAAATGGCCATACCCGATTCGGACGAAAAAAGGTCTTTGTCCTGCACAATATTCATGGGCGGAATATCCAAATCATTACAGGACACCAGCAGGCCGCCACATATACAAAGAAGGGATAATAAATATTTAGTCTTCATAATCGTACATTTTAAAATTTAATATTCAACCCGAAAGAAAAAGTCTTGTTCAAAGGATACAGATACCCGTAGGTATCGTTCGGATGTTCCGGGTCTACATACCTGATTTTTGTAAAGGTAAGCAGGTTATACGCATTCACGAATGCCCGCAGGTTTTTGACGCCGGCAAAGCTTGGGAATGTATAACCGAGTTCTATACTCTTCAGACGCAGGTAAGTGCCATTCTCGGTATTGAACCCGGAGTTTACATCCGGCAAGGTACCGGTATAGGCAAAATGCCCCGGAATCCATTCAATCGACGGATCATACGGGTCAGCCTTCGGGTCGGCCGGATGCCACCGGTCCAGGAATTGCGCCATAGCGCTGGATTCGCCGCTACCCCAAAGCGGTTCGCGCAACTGTTCGCCGTAGATCAGCGAAGTCATACTGGCGCCCTGAATCAGCATATCCAGGTCAAACCCCTTATAGGCCGCGTTGAATATGAAACTGTAGTTCATCCAGGGATACTGGTTGAAACGGATCGGATGCGAGTCGTTTCCGTTGATTTCGCCATCCCCGTTCCAGTCTTCATACTTGTAGTCGCCAACAATGGTGCTGCGTCCGGTGTAAATGGGATAATTCCAGATTTCTTCCCAGGAAGTAAACTGTCCGATTGCGCCGTAACCGCTATGTACCCCTTGCAGCCGATTGTTCTGGTTGTTTTTCCAGTTGCTCCACGAACTGCCGATGGCGCCACGTTCCACGTACAGGCGTTTCTGGCGTGTAATAGACGTTATCAACCGCGTGGAATACGAAAAATCACTGATACGGTTCCGGTGGGAAAGCTCCAGTTCAAGACCGAAATGGCGGTCACTGTTAATATTTTCCTGCGGAAGACCGGCTCCCACTACGGTCGGAATACCGCCCGTACGGGTAGTCAGCAAACCTTCGCGCGTGCGGTTAAAATATTCCAGTGTGACGCCAAGCAGTCCATTCCAGGCATTTACGTCAATACCGGCATTAAAGGTCTTGGCCGTGTACCACGTAATGTAGGGATTGGGAATACCCTTGTTGTCGGCGCTGGCCACAAAACTGCCATTGAACACATAACCGCCGGTAAAATTTCTCCTGTCCGAACCTGACGGATAATTGTATCCCGAAATAAACTGATAACTCGAAGCCGAGTCATCTCCCGTGATACCATACGATGCCCGCAGTTTCAGTTGCTGGATAAAGGACAAGTCGGCATCTTTGAAGAAATCTTCTTCGGAGATGCGCCATCCGCCGGATACGGCCGGAAAGAACCCCCACTGGTAACCCGTTGCGAATTTGGAAGAACCGTCGTAACGAAACAGGGCTTCGAGCAGGTATTTATCCGCATACGAATAGTTCGCCCGCCCCAGAAACGCATTATTTGCATTGATGTACAATCCGTCGGCAGCGGCGTTCATGGTAGCCAGTTGCTGTTCCGCCACGCCTGCAAACAAGTATTCCAGCGGGAGTATCAAATAGCGTTTGGCAAAGAAATTATCGCTGTCGTAACGGTTGGTTTCCCACGCCAGGAAAGCATCCACCTTATGTATATTGGCAAACGTGTGTTTATAACTCAGCGACAACTGCGTGAGCAGGTGCGACTTCATGTAAGTTTGCCGTTCAATGGAGTTGGGCGACTGACGGGTAAACTTGGCATACGTACCGGAAGCCTCATCGTAACGATACTGGTTATATTCCTTATTGAACAGTTTGGTATCGGATACGAAATAGTCATATCCGAACATGGCCTTGGCCTGTAAGCCGTCAATACCCGGCACATTATACGTCAAACTTCCGGACGTCTCAGCCCATTTCTTTCCATAGATTTTATATCCAACCAGATCTCTATCCATAAAAGAAACAGGATTGTCGCCTTCGATCAGGCCATGATAGTACATCGTCCTTTCCTGATCGGCGAAAGCAGGCATCAACGGATTCTGCCGCCAGAAACCGCGGATGATCCACCATGAATCCTGATACGGACGGTTTTGCTCGTCCATCACTAAATTCAGATTCAGGTCTACCGTCAGGCGGTTAGTGATTTTACCCGTGATATTGGAACGGATATTGTACTTGCTGTAATTCAGGTCTCCCGACTTGAAGAAACCTTCCTGATACAAATATCCCAGCCCAATGTAATAATTGACACGGTCATTACCGCCCGTAGCATTCAAATTGTGCTGCGTTTCGGGAGCATACGAACCGAAGACTTCCGAATACCAGTCGGTACTCACCTTACGACCGCTCAGGTATTCTTCGAAGCGACTGTCGTCAAACACCGGGGAACCACCACTCAGGTTGTGCATGCTCCGTTCGTTGCGAATCGCCATGTAATCGACTGCACCCAGCGTGGCCGGTAAACCGGAGGGTACCTGCGCGGCGAACGAACCGGAATAGTTCAGTTCGATGCGTCCTTTTTCTCCCCTCTTGGTCGTGACAAGCACCACACCGTTCGCCGCGCGTACTCCATACACGGCAGCAGAAGCATCTTTCAACACTGAGATACTCTCAATGTCATTCGCATCCATACGCTGTAAAGCATCTGATGCACGCGGGATACCGTCTATTATTATCAACGGACTTCCCATACCGCGAATGTCAAAGTTGTTGTTAAACGCGCCCGGTTCGGCAGTCTTCTGCGTGACACGCACTCCGGATATTTTGCCGGTAAGCATGTTTTGCACGTTTTCGTTTTTGGTCGTAATCACGTCGGAACCTTTGATTGCCGATACCGCTCCGGTCAAGGTCGCTTTCGCTTGCACGCCATAACCCACGACGACGACTTCCTCCAACACCCGCAGGTCTTCTACAAGTCTTATTATTAGGGGTTTACCCCCCCCCCCCCCCACGTAATACGCTAATTTCCTGCGCAATATAACCGATGAAGGAAACCTGCAGCACTGCATTGTCCGAGACGTCCAACGTGAAATTCCCGTCGGCGTCCGTCACCGTACCGTTCGTCGTACCTTTTTCGAGGATGTTTGCGCCGATGATGGTTTCGCCGTTCACGTCAATCACCGTACCGGTGATGCGTTTACCGGTTTGCTGTTTACCGGCAACTGCCAGTATGGTGCGCTTCGACAAAACGATGTAATTGTTTTCAAACTCATAATTCAAATTATTATCCGGGAAGGCATTACGCAAATAATCGGAAACGCATCCGGAGGTCTCGTGGAATGTCACTGTCTGTTTCGTGTCTACTTCGCTGTTGCTGTACACGATCAGATAGTCTGTTTGCTTTTCAATCTCGTCAAACAGTTGTGCTAAACTCAATTTGTTGGACGAAAGCGTTATCGTTGCGTTCTGGGCGTCACTGCTGATTGCGCACACGCTGAAAACGCACACAAATAATAGAATTACAGCTATTCTCATGGTTCGAAATACTGTTTTAAGTTTTTTATGGTACATTATCTGTACGTACAAAATATTTTTTTTCATATCTCTATATTAATAAATTAAATATTAAATTAATCACACACCTTCTTGCTTTTTCATTAATCGGCGGAGGTGAATACACCGGCCGGTTTTTTTCTGTTTTTTTCTTTCATTCTATTTCATAGGCATTACATTTTTAAAAAGGTTATAAAATCGGTTCATATCTCAATTCAATTTTATTCTTTTCAATTCTTTGTCTTTGCAGATTTTGAAGCGGCGAATTTTCCGGATAAGATCCATTGCGCCGTCGCTCCGACGGAATTTCCCCGTACATTGATCCCATAGGATTTGCCGCCCGCGAAAACATGCCGCACACGTTTCGTATCGCCTGCAAGTCTTCCCGCAACACGGAATTTACTTCTGCGTCCCTGAGCAAACTTACCCGTTCATTTTTAGTCGGTTCGCCGCCGAAATATTTTATGACCTTTTCGTTCATACTATATAAACGGATGAGCATCGAAAATCCCCCAAAGAAAAATGAACTTTTTTTCAAAAAAAAATATAACGGCGTAAAATACGGGCTTCTACTTATCCACAACGGGCCATTTTCATTATACCTCGCGCGGTTTAAAATTGGTGAAGTAAACTTTTTTCCTGCGAAAATACTCATTTTTCTCCGGCACCTCAAAAAAAGAGTTAGCCATTTTATTCCTTGCCTAAGTAGTTACGATTTTTTTAATTACCTTTGCCCGAAAAATCAGTTTAACCGGAATCGTATGTGATTCCATTCATAAAAGTAAATTTCAAATGAAAATGAAAAAGACAATTGTATTTGTATGTTGCGCCCTGCTGACTGCGTGTCAGGGGGCGAAGTTTCCGGAAGGAATCGAACACGTTATCGTAATAGGTATTGACGGCATGAGCAGTCAGGGGCTTATCCAGGCGCATACGCCCTGCATGGACAGCCTGAAGCACGCCGGAGCCTACAGTTACAAAGTCCGCTGTATCCTGCCGTCCGTCAGCAGCCCCAACTGGCACGCCATGCTCTCCGGTGCCGGGCCGGAACTGACCGGCGTGCTCGACAACTCGTGGAGGCGGGGCGTGTATGAACTGCCGCCTGTGACGCTTACCGATAACGGCTATTTTCCCGGTATCTTCCGTATCATTCGCGACCGGAAACCGCAGGCCGTCACCGCTTCTTTCTACAACTGGGGAGGATTCGGCGACCTGCTGGAGAAGGAAGTTATCGACTCGTGTGCCACGTTTCCCTCGCAGCTTGAAACGGCGAAGCATACGGCTGCCTATATTCGAGACAAGAAACCCGACTTTGTCTTTATCCAGTTGGACGAAATCGACGGCGCCGGTCACGAATCCGGTCACATGTCGCCCGGCTATCTCCGCAAAATTGAGGAAACCGACACGCATGTGCGGCTCATCGTTGACGCGGTAGCACAAGCCGGTATAGCCGGGTCAACGCTGATTATGGTCGTCTCCGACCACGGCGGTATCTTTTACTGGCACGGCGGTAACGCTTACGAAGAGGTGTCGACACCCATTATCTTTGCCGGACCGGGCGTCAGGAAAGATTATTCGATCCGTCAGCAAATCTACAAGTATGACGTGGCGGCCGATGTGGCTTTCGCCCTGGGGCTGGAAACGCCGCAGGCATGGGTCGGAAGGCCAACTTGCACGGCTTACGAGGGCTTCGGTAACGGCCCGGCGCCGACGTACGGGGAGACCGAAGTGCTGCCGCCGCCGATGTTTTATGCCGATCCGGTCGCCGTTCCGCACGGAGGACTGTCTGTCGACAAACCGGCAGAAGTCGTGATCAAAAAACCGGTGGGCGTGGAAGGCGATATACGCTATACGCTGGACGGTTCGATGCCCACGCGCACCTCCGCCCTGTATGACGGAACGCTCCGGCTCGAAAAGTCCGCCCGCGTAATGGCCAAACTGTTCGGCGCCAACTGCGAAAGTCCCCGCGTCTCCGCCCAGTACCGCGTAGCCGATTCCAAAGCCGGTAACGGACTGCACTATACGTTCTACACCTTGCCGTCCGATATTCGGGAAATGCCCGCTTTCACCACGCTGAAGCCTGTGGCCGAAGGGATTTGTTACGAACTGGATTTCTTTGCACCCGGTTTCTCCGACCTCCGCACCCGCTATCCGCAGAATATGGCCGTCTGTTTCACCGGCTGGATCGAAATCGAAAAGGAAGGTCCTTATACCTTTTATATCTGGACAAAAGGCGGAAGTAAACTGTACATCAAATCCGACATGGTGCTAAACAACCGCCGGTTGGGTGATTCCGAAACAAAAGGAGAAATATACCTTGAAAAAGGCCGTCATCCTCTCCGTTTAGAGTATGCCCGCAAGCAGCATCTCCATCCGGAAGTGCAGGAAACAATCAATCTTGAATACGAAGGTGAAGGCATGTTCCGCCAGAAAATTCCGGCCGACAGACTGTTCCTGAACAAAAACTGACGAACGGCGGGCGCATTAAACTGTCGTCCGGTGATGGTCAGCGAATGATGTGTCCGGGAGGAAATGTTTGGATCATAATATTTCGTAACGGCAAACGAAATGAAGCAATCCTGATGTAGGCGATCGCTTCATTTCGTTCGCAGTGACGAAAGGGTGTTGTATTACAAATCCGTCAGGCGCTATACTACATAAGTAGATGCGGCGGTGTCGCCGCCTTTGCCGGTCCAGTTTGTGTGGAAGAACTCTCCGCGCGGGCGGTCGATACGTTCGTATGTATGCGCTCCGAAATAGTCGCGTTGAGCCTGTAACAAGTTTGCGGGCAGACGTTCCGTACGATAACCGTCGAAATAACTTAATGCCGCACTCATGGAGGGCGCCGGTATGCCGTTTGCTATGGCCGATGCTATAACCCGGCGCCAGCTGGCCTGTGCGCTCGTCACTTTTTCTTTAAAGAACGGGTCTAACAGCAGGTTCGCCAATCCCGGATTGCGGTCGAACGCCTCTTTGATTTTTCCCAGGAATACCGAACGGATGATACAACCACCGCGCCACATCAATGCTATTCCGCCGTAATTGAGGTTCCAGTTGTATTCTTTTGCCGCCTCACGCATGAGCATATATCCCTGGGCGTAAGATACTATTTTGGATGCATAGAGGGCGTTTTTCAAGTCTTCGATGAACGTTTTCCTGTCGCCGGAGAATGAAGGGACAGGGCCTGAAAGTTGTTTGGAGGCGATGACACGCTCGTCTTTTTGTGCGGACAGGCAGCGTGAGAATACCGCTTCCGCTATAAGCGTCAGGGGCACGCCCTGGTCGAGCGCGGAAACGGCCGTCCATTTGCCTGTTCCCTTTTGCCCGGCGGTGTCGAGTATTTTATCAACGACTGTTTCGCCCTCTTCATTTTTGTAGGCCAGGATGTCGCGGGTTATTTCGACGAGATAGCTGTCAAGTTCGCCGCTGTTCCATTCTTTGAAAACTTCATGCATTTCCGGGGCGGACATGCCGAGGAGATCTTTCATGATCTGGTATGTCTCGCAAATAAGTTGCATATCGCCGTATTCGATGCCGTTGTGAACCATTTTCACAAAATGCCCGGCGCCGTTTTCCCCCACCCATTCGCAGCAAGGTTGCCCGTCTGCTTTTGCACAAATGGACTGGAAAACGGGTTTTACGAGTTCCCATGCCGCCGTCGAACCGCCCGGCATCATCGACGGGCCGTTCAGGGCGCCTTCTTCCCCGCCGGACACACCGGTGCCGATGTACAGCAAGCCTTTGCTTTCGACGTAAGCCGTGCGGCGTATGGTATCCGGGAAGTGCGTATTCCCCCCGTCAATAATCACGTCTCCCGGCTCAAGGTAAGGAATAATCTGCTCGATGAAATCGTCAACCGCGCGTCCCGCTTTCACAAGCATCATCACTTTGCGCGGCCGCTTAAGCGATTTGCACAATTCTTCGATAGAATGTGTGCCGATAAAATTTTTACCCTTCCCGCGTCCGTTAACGAACCGGTCCACTTTCTCCACCGTACGGTTGAATACAGCTACCGTAAAGCCTTTGCTTTCCATGTTCAATACAAGATTTTCGCCCATAACGGCTAAACCAATCAAGCCAATGTCTGCTAAATTTTCCATAATTAATGAATATTGTTAGTAATAAGTTTCATAACTGTTTGTTAATTTCACGGCGTAAAGGTAAGCATTTTTCCTGAAGTTGAATCATTTTTTT
>JAISYY010000285.1 GCA_031269635.1 Tannerella sp.
ATTCTTATGTAGATATGAAGAATATAAGTATAATCATTATATTAATAAGTTCATTTTTTGAGGTGAATGCTCAAAATAATGTCAAAAAGTTGAATAAGGATATTACTGTGGTTTCAACTCGAAGAGGAGCTAAGAGTGATGTGCCGACACCATCTCCGCTAAGTAAGGTTTTTAAAATAAGAACTTCACCATTTTCTCAAGATGTAGAGTTAAAACTTTATATGGACGAATATGTCAATGGGAAGAAAATCATTCTGACGAATCTGTATAATCTGGAGTTACTGCTCTGGAGAAAATACAAGAAGGGAAATACGGGTCTGTGGGAAATAATCCCGGATGTAACGGATGTAACCACAAAGCAGAAACTTCATTTGTTTGTAAACAGTCCGGGAGTAATTGAGCATCGAGAAAAAACAACAGTTCCACTCCGATATTTCGCATATAATATATACCGAAATTCGGATGAAAAACTGGATACCCCTATTCCGGTATTGTTAATTTATGAAGATGATATACAAACAAAAAAGAATACTGATATTATACAAAAATATGTAGTGCAGGATTCTTTGCGAACAGATGTAAATGAAAAAATATTTTCGGAAATAGAACGATATTTTTTCATATATTATATACTGTCTAAACCTTCAAATCAATGAAAAAAATATGTATAATGTCACTTTTTTTTGCCGTCAGTTGTGAGTTCAGTCAACAATATCAACATGTGGAGAAATTTTCAATGGATGATTTTATAAAAAAAATTGATTTGTCAGGGATAGAACTAATTGATGAAAGCAAGCTTTATAAACCCGTACGTTTATATTTAATAGACGATTCTATTTTGGTAATGCTAAATATTCATGCTGAAAATCATTTTTTAAAATATAATATTCATAGAAAAGAAATGACAGGTGAATGTATTCCTTTTGGCAGTGGGCCTGGTGAAATGATTTTTCCAAAATATTTTCAACAAACAGATACATTAATATGGATATATGATACCGGTAAAAACAGTATGATTGCCTATTTAACACATGACTTTTGCGTGGAATCAAATCCTGATCCGGCCTTTGTAATAAAATTTGAAGAACAGCTTGACGCGGTAGCTATCGGGAAGAATGAGCAAATAATATCAACGGTTTTATCCTCAAACCCTGAACGGTTATGTTTTTTTGACAAAGAAGGACAATTATCCGCATCAAAAGGAATATTGCCTGATTATGGTCAAAATTTAACGGTTGTTGAATCTATTGAAAGTTTCCTGTGTAATATCGCTGTAAATCCAAATACCGGTTACATTTGCCTGCCCTATAAGAGAACAGATTTAATTGAGTTCTATGATTCAACCGGGTTACTATTAAAGCGAATACATGGGCCTGATCATTTCTTTCCTGTTTTGACCCAGATAAATCGTGATAATATGAGCGGTATTCGTTCAATTGAAGGAAAAACGCGTGATGGTTATTTTTCTCCGTTTGCTACAAAGAATGAAATTTATATATTGTATTCCGGTAAATATTTCAAAAGGGATGAAAATCAGTATCTCTGTAATCAAATATTCACCTTTGACTGGGATGGTAATCTTCAAAATAACTATGTATTAGATATTCCCATATTTAATTTTGTAGTTGATGAAAGACAAAATAAAATATATGGAATTACTGATGACCCGGAATTTCGAATAATAGAATTTCAACTATAAACCTGAGTTTTGGATAAGAGATAGCCTTCTCAGTGTAAGGAAACGGAGCAAACATTTAACTGATAACGACATCGTTGTCGTTGACAAAAAAAGACAGCAGGAAAGTGCGTGTAAATTATTCGAAAATAGACAGTTGCCCGTGTTGCGGCACAAACTCGACCTTTATTGCAGGCTTTTTGTCGAAAAAGCAGTATGCGCCGAGCGCTCCGGTCAGGTTGATGAAATGGACAGGGAGAGAGAGCCGTTTTCCGGAAGGTTTGCCATGCCATGTTGCAGGAAAAGAAGCATTACCGGAATATTGTGACGAATGGTTTCAAAAAGAATTTAAAATTGCTGTGTACGTTGATTCGGCGGGTTGCAGTGATTGCCGTTTGAGGTTGTCTGAGTGGAAACAAATGTAGTGTTATGTTTATTGTGATTTGTAAATGGTTGAAGTTTTAATTCATAATCAAATGCTTCTAAAAAAAAGAAGAAGAGTATTCCATATATCAATACTCCTCTTCTTTTCAATTTTTTGAGAGCGGAAGACGGGATTCAAACCCGCGACCCTCAGCTTGGAAGGCTAATGCTCTATCGACTGAGCTACTTCCGCTTGTTTAATTTCCAATATTTTTGTGGGCAGTGATGGATTCGAACCACCGAAGGCGTAAGCCAGCAGATTTACAGTCTGCCCCATTTGGCCACTCTGGTAACTGCCCCTTTCCGTAATTGCGGTGCAAAGGTAAAACTATTTTTTTAATCTACAAACAAAATCAATCATTTTTATTGCAGTAATTGCGGATTCATCCCCTTTATTCCCGAATTTACCTCCTGCGCGGTCTTCGGCCTGCTGCATATTGTCGGTCGTTAGAAGTCCGAATATCACCGGAATATCCTGTGCCGCATTAAGCGCGGATACTCCTGCGGTAACGCCTTCGCAGACATAGTCAAAATGTGGCGTATCTCCTCTTACGACACAACCCAGAATGATTACGGCGTCGACATCGCTGTATTTTGCCATTTGTTGCGCCCCGAAAGTAAGCTCGAAACTTCCCGGTACACGGTATACAATGATATTGTCTGCGGAAACGTTATGTTTTTCCAGCGTATTACAGGCTCCTTCCAGTAATTTTTCGGTAATAGAGCTGTTCCATTCGGAAACTACAATCCCCACGCGCATTTTTGATGCGTCGGGAAGGCTGTTTATATCGTAAGAAGATAAATTCCGGTATGCGGTAGCCATAATCACTATTTACCTGCAGATAACCGGGCGCGGACAATGTATTTTTCTATATCCATTGCTTCCATTGATGCGGCATATTTTTCTTTAATAGCCGTATATGTTTTAATGGCATTGTCGTATTGCTGTAAACTTTCGTATGCTATCCCTGCTTTTTTCAGGTAAACAGGGCTTAAGAAATCGTTATCGGCTTTAGATGCCGCTTTTTCAAAATAAGAGATTCCTTGTTTTGTGTCACCCGCTTCGACATAACAGTCTCCTATCAGGCCGGTTATGGCAGGCGATATATTGTCGTCGTCACTTTTGAACGATTTCAGGTGTTTGATGGCGCTATCCGTGTCGCCTGTTTTGTAATAACAAATACCGGCATAAGCTTTTGCAAGGTTGCCTGCTTTCGTTCCGCCGTATTGTTTGATGATATATTCAAATCCGTCATAATCGACCCCGTTTCCGTTAAGTGCAAGATTGAAAGAATCTTTCATGAAGTACTGTTCGCCTTTGAAGATGGCGATTGCAGCATTTTTGTTTTTAGGAGCAGCATACAGGTAATTATAAGCCAGAATGGCCCCTGTCAATATTGCTATTGCAACAATACCGAATGTGATATTTTTTTTGTTGTTTTCAATAAACTGTTCCGAACGCGATACGATTTCTCCCACTTCCTGTCCTGCGTTAGCAACTTTCTTTCCGGTTTCTTTATTTGCCATAATATTTGATATTTATCTATTTTTATTGATGTACATGTATTAATTCAGCGTGCAAAATTACTTTTTTTTGTTGAAATAATACGCAAATCGCGAGATATTTTTTATATTTGTCGGAAGAAGTTATCTCGAATGGATTATTAAATATATGATAATAAGAAGATTATCCGTACTAAATTATAAGAATATATACTTGGCGGAAGTGGAATGTTCGGTTAAAACGAATTGTTTTTTCGGTAATAACGGCATGGGAAAAACGAATTTGCTGGATGCGATCTATTACCTTTCTTTTTGCAAAAGCCATATACATACTCCGGACAGCCGGTTGATCCGGCAAGAAGAAGATTTGTGTGTGCTTCAGGGAATGTATGATTACAACGGAAAAGAAGAAGACGTCTTTTGCGCCATACAGCGTAATCAGCGCAAACAGTTCAAAAGGAATCGGAAAGAGTATGAACGTTTGTCCGAACATATCGGATTGTTGCCTTTAGTGATGGTTTCCCCTGCCGATTCGGATTTGATAAGAGGGGGAAGCGATGAACGCAGACGTTTTATTGATATGATTATTTCGCAGCACGATAAACCGTACCTCAACGCGCTGATACAGTATAATAAGGCCCTGATGCAACGGAATATATGTTTGCGTGAACAGCGCAATGATGCGTCGCTGTACGATGTATATGAAATGCAAATGGCGGCCTGCGGGCTGCAACTGTATGAGAAACGTAAAATCTTTATAGATACGCTTGTTCCGGTCTTTAACGAGTATCATCACCTGATTTGCAGTTCAGGTGAAACGGTTGGACTGGGTTATGTTTCGCAGTTGGACGACGACGATTTTGTGAAGATGCTTAAAGAATCAAGAGCCAGAGACCTGCAGTTGGGCTATTCTTCGGTTGGCGTTCACAAAGACGATATGGTAATGACGCTTGACGGGCAACTTGTGCGCCGTATTGGTTCCCAGGGACAAAATAAAACATACCTGATTGCGTTGAAGCTTGCGCAGTTTTCATATATGTCCGCCAACGGTGTGACAAAACCGATACTTTTGCTGGATGATATATTTGACAAGTTAGATGCGGAAAGGGTTGAAAAAATAATCGGTTTAGTAAGCGGCGACCGTTTCGGCCAGATTTTCATAACGGATACGAACCGTAAATATCTGGATCGTATCCTTGAGACGATAGGGCAAGACTACGCTTTATTTAAAGTTGAACGCGGGAACGTTTGTCTAATGGAAAATAAAACGCTTTAATATATGATACGTAGAAAAACCGTTCGTGTAGGTGATGCTTTGCGGCTTTTCTGGAAAGACAATCCGGAACTGTACCATAAAATGCTTGAAGTGCGTGTGCAACGTCTTTGGGGTGAACTTTTCGGCCCGTCGATCGCTCAATATACAACAAATGTATATGTCAAAAACCGTATTCTTTATGTTACCATGACGTCATCCGTTGTTCGCAGTGAATTGATAGCAATGCGAAAGCGTTTGGTAATAACGCTTAATAAGCATGCGGGTTCCGATGTGATTGATGATGTGATGATACGGTAGTATCTTCGGTTATGACCATGGTCATTTTCCGGTCATGTTCTTCCGCCGGTATATGATCTTTCAGTTGGAATCCGAAGCACAGCCCTATAGCCGGTTTATCCGTTCCCGTCAAAAAAACGTCATAATATCCTTTTCCACGTCCCAAACGGTTACACGCGCGGTCGAAAGCAATTCCGGGCACAATAAAAAGGTCAATGTTTGCTGCCGGAATCATTTCCTGCGAATCGGGTTCCGGTATGTTCAGCGTTCCGGGAATGATATGCTCTTTTCCCGTATAGGGATAAAAGTTCATGTTTTCACCGGATATGGCGGGGAGTACGATTTTCTTTTTTTTATACCATTCTTCGATCAGAGCAACCGTCTGCACTTCACCCCTTATGGAATGATACAGGGCGACACAGCGGGCTTTTTGAAATGCTTCCGTCCGGACGAGACGGCGGCATATCTTCCGTGAAAGACAGGCCGCCTCATCGTCAGGTAAAGATTGTTTCAATTTATATATTTCTTTTCGAATAAGCTGTTTCCCTGCCATTTCCCCGTCCATAGAGCAGTCACAATTAGTTAATAGTTCCCGACAGAGTTTTCTGCATAAAGCGTTTACTTGAGGATATTTCCCGGAAATTCTACGGGATATAACAATTCATTATTTCGGCTTGTGTTGTATAACCCTGAAATAACAGGATTCCATTTGCCTCCGTTTATCACTTCGATTGCTTTTTTCATTGCCGGGTCATCTTTCAGGATGATAGGGAAGAAACCGTCATAATCGAAGAAATTACGGACAATAAACGCATGTAATTGTTTTTCTATCAGGATTTTAGATATACTTATCAACGTCGGGCGTTTCTTTATACCCTTTGAAGCGGCAAAGTCGGCAAATTCATCAATCAGCGGTTGCTGTTTCAGGTATTCATGCAGTTCCTGGTAATTACCGAATGAATTAAGTTTGTCGTAATTTTTGTCGGAATAAGTAAGTGAGAACTGATACAGGACGCCTGTATTTACAACATTCGAGTAATAGGATGTTATGCCGGTCGTATCATGTGGAATAAAAATATCGGGCATGACGCCTCCGCCTCCGAAAACAGTACGTCCGCCTGATGTTTTAAATTCAAGGGAATCGTTCATTTTGATGCTGTCGGCGGAATAAAATTCCCCGTGCATGTAACGGTTATTCAAATCGTGGCTGTATTCTTCCGATTTTCCCAATTCGTATTCCTTCTGGATACATCTGCCCGAAGGCGTGTAATAGCGTGCGATCGTGAGGAGGAGTTCCGATTTGTCGCTCAGGTCGAGTTTGGTTTGCACGAGGCCTTTTCCGTACGAACGTCGTCCGATAATTGTTCCGCGGTCATTATCCTGGATAGCTCCCGAGAAAATTTCGCTTGCCGAACCCGACAATTCGTTGATAAGAACAACAAGAGGCACATCCTGGCAGGCTCCTTTGCCGTTTGAATAGCTATCCGTACGGGGATATGAACGCCCTTCCATGTAAACAATCAAACGTCCTTTCGGCAAAAATTCATTAATGGTATTTATTGCCGACTCCATGTATCCTCCGGGATTGTCACGCAGGTCGATGATAAACCCTTTGGCGCCTTCCTGCTTGAGTTTGGCTATCGCCGTAAGAAATTCCTTGTAAGTGGATCTTGAGAATTTGGTTATTTTGATGTATCCGATATCATCGTTCACTTTATACGACACATCTACGGAGTAGTTGGGTATATCACCGCGTGTGAGTTCAAATTCAGTTAGTTTCTCGGCATTTCCCCGTTGTATTCCCAATCTGACTTTACTGTCTTTAGGTCCGCGTAACATTCTCATTATCTTTGTCGTACTGATATCCCGGCCTGCGACTGTAGAATCATTCACCGTAATGATCCGGTCGAAAGGCATCAGTCCGGCTTTCTCTGCCGGGCCTCCCGATATGACGCTTATGACGAGAATCGTATCGAAGGGCATGTTGAACTGTATGCCGATGCCGCTAAACGAAGCCTCCAGGTCTTCGTTTGCCGATTCGACATCCGATGCCGGAATATAAGACGAATGAGGATCGAGTTCGCTGATTATCTTGCTTACCGCGCTTTCCGACAGACGGTTTATGTCGACGGTATCCACATAATTCCGGTTTATTACATCAAGCGTTTCATTTATTTTGTTTTGTCCCGAGCGCAGTATTTTATGTTGCGGACCTGCGATCCGATAGTACTTGCCCAGATGGAATCCAAGTATCAGACTGATGACAATTAAGAATATCACCCATATAAAACGTCTGTTCATGTCAATCTTTTTTTGTATTGTTATTATATCCTGTTATTTCAATAAAATCAACCGTAATGCCTGCTCGTTTAAGCACGTCAATACCTTCGTCCGTATGATATTTTTCCGAGAATACGACACGTCTGATGCCGGCCTGTATGATTAGTTTTGCACATTCAATGCAAGGCGAGGCCGTGATGTATATCGTAGCGCCCTTGCTGTTGTTGTTTGATGCGGCCACTTTTGTGATTGCATTCGCTTCGGCATGAAGCACATAAGGCTTTGTCATATTATGTCTATCTTCGCATATATTTTCAAAACCGGCAGGCGTTCCGTTGTATCCATCTGAAATTATCATTTGGTTGTTTACAATCAAGGCGCCAACCTGTCGTCGTTTACAATACGAATTTTCCGCCCATATTTTTGCCATTCTGAGGTACCGTCTGTCAACTTCAAACTGTTTTTTTTCTTTTTCCGTCATAATCACGACTCAAAAAATCATCCGAACTATTTAAATTTGGGAAGCAAAGGTATTAAAAAAAAGAAGAATGGCCATATAAAAAAATATAAAATATCTCATTGCCCTCTTGAGCGTCTTCTGAATGATACCGTTACGTTGCAGTACGGCTTCGATTGTTGGCTGCCGGTATCTCCGTTAAGCAGGGACGGCAATCATAAAAACGGTTATTATACCGAATAAAATATAATAAGAATTGGTTTTGTTGAAAACGGGTTGCTGTATTGGAAATTTGATTTACCTTTGGCGCCTTATTATGTTTTACTTAAAAGATAAAAAATGAAGAATTTGAATATGATCGCTATATTTATATGTATAGCAGCGTTGGCCGCCTGTAAGGGCGAAAAAAACAACTATGTTATTAATGGCGCCGTTTCTGACGATATATGGAATGGGAAAACCGTATATATGTCGGACTGCAGCGAAGATATTATAATTGACAGCACGGAGGTTGTTAAGGGAAAGTTCGTTTTTGAAGGCGTTGCCGGCGAAGCGAAGGTAATAAAGCTTACATTGAATCATTTATCTGGTGAATTGATACTTGAGAATGGGAATATCGAAGTCGATTTGTCCGAATTGTACAGAGTAAAAGGAACGCCGTTCAATGACGGACTGGATGAATTTTTGCAGAAAAAGGAAGAACTTGTGGTAAAAGCCCGGGAGGAACTTTCAAATATAGACACGTCATTTTCCGCCTCCGAAGTTGAAGAAATGCAGAATCAAATCGTGAATGAAGTTTTTTTGAAGATGGACGAACTGCCTATCTCATATATCAAAAAACATCCCAATGATGCATTGGGGGCGCTCCTTTTTTATAACTGGATGCAGAACCGGATGGAACGGTCGGCTGAAAAGTTTTTTGAAGTATCCGGATTGGTAGGCGAATATGTGTTGAATTTTGGCCCGGTAAAGCAGGTTGTCGAATTTTATAAAAAAGCGGAGAAGACGGCAGTAGGTAATCCTTTTGTCGATTTCACCGTTGAGAACGGGAATAAGGACAATTCTTCCGTTTCACTTTCCGATTATGCCGGAAAAGGGAAATATGTGCTTGTTGACTTCTGGGCTTCATGGTGTCAGCCCTGCCGTATGGAAACGCCCGTTATCGCGGAGGTTTATAACAAATATAAAGGAGATAAGTTTGAAGTTGTGAGTGTCGCCGTCTGGGATAAACGTGAAAATACGCTGGCGGCTATTGAGGAAGATGGCAGCACATGGCCTCAGATTCTGGATGCGCAAACGGCTCCTGCCGAACTGTATGGTATCCAGGGGATACCTCATATTATGCTGATTGGTCCTGACGGAACGATCCTTGCCCGCGATTTGCGTGGAGACGATTTGAAAAACAAAGTGGCCGAAGTGATGGAATAAAGAAGATTGTGTCAAAAGGCCGGTTAGTTTTTCTACGAAAAGTTATCGGAGCAACAAAAACGTATGTATGTAGCATTAAAGGCAATGGAAATTGGCTATTATGGAGTGCAGGCAGTGTCAAAGCAGCTTGAATTCATACTATACGACGGGAAAAAAAGGATTTGTCAGAAAGGCGGCGGTCGAAAAAAACTCTGCGAATAAGCAATCTGCTTGAGATTCTGCTGTCGAAAACTTTTTTTCCCGTTTTTCTTGCATGGTAATTTTCTTTTTCGTAGTTTTGGATATACATATTAAATAAGGTGATTATTTACGACAATACCCTAAATGAGTTTGTTTGACTTATAATAACTGAAATCTTAAACTTTGAAAAGGGATATAACATTTCCAGCTATTATACATCTCTATTCTGGGGTATCGTAGGATTGATTGTATTAGC
>JAISYY010000242.1 GCA_031269635.1 Tannerella sp.
TACATTAAATATTTTTTATTATCCCGAAGCTGTTAAGGCCGCCAGGGTTCCGCCCCCCGTTTTTGAAATGGTTTCCGGACTCCATTATAACATTTTTCCGATGCTCTCCACATTCTCCTTTTCATGTCCACATACAGTCAGCAGGCATTTCAGACTGTCGCAAATTCGAAGGATCGCAGCCGTCACACCGGCGTCACCTTGCCATTGGGCTGCGATGCAGTGTTTATTTTATTTTCAGTTTGACAACCTCACTTCCGGCGAGCAGGAACGCTCCCGTTCCGTACACTTCCCAGCTGTCTTTGTTGAAATTCTTCTGCGGGTCGCCGCCAACCGGCTGTACCCATCCGACGCGCCCTTCGCTGTTCACGCAGGCGTTCAATCCGGCCCAGGCCTTTTTGACGGCAGGCATGTAAGTCGCTTTGTCCAGCAGACCGCTGTTGATACCCCATGCCAAAGCGTAGCAGAAGAAACCGGAACCGCTTACTTCACCGCCGGGGTAGGAATCCGCGTCCAGCAGGCTGGCGTGCCACAGGCCACCGGGCGGTTGAGTCGCTATGATTTTTGACGCCATTTCCCGAAACAGTTGTTCGTAGAAGGGGCGCTGCGGATAATTGCGGGGTAATTCTTTCAGTATGCGTACCAGTCCGCCCATCACCCAGCCGTTACCTCTTGACCAGAAGATGCGCTTGCCGTTAGCTTCCCATTTGTCATGTCCGTCGTTTTTGATGACGTAGCGAGTGTCGCGCGCGAACAAGTGTTCCTCCTTGTTGTACAGCAAGTCGTAACATTCCCTGAAATACTCGTCATTCTTTTCCAGGTACTTGGAATTGCCCGTCACGATGCCGGCTTTGACCATGGCGGGCGGTCCCATGAACAAGGCGTCGCACCACCACCATTTGATTACCTCTATCCCTTTTACGGGATATGGCAATGAGATGAATTTGTCCAGCGTGTCGATCGTTGGCCGAATCATTTCCATGCGCTTTTCCCGGCGGTAAAGATCAAAGTATGTCTGGCATATCGCCACGTCGTCGGCATGATACCAGCGGCGGCAGGGTTGCCATCCGGCTTTTTCTCCCATATCCGTCAGGGCGGCATAAATACGTTTGGATTTGGTTGTTTCCCATGCGGCAAATACGCCGGCATAAAAGGCGCCGTTCGTCCAGTTGCAAAGTTCGTGTTTGGGATTCCGTAATTGCCACTCGACAACCTTTTCCATCGTGTTTTTGATATGTTTTCCCTCGAACAGCGCATCCTTTTCTTTTCCGCTCTGCGACATCTTCCGGGGTTTCTGTTCTTCACCGGTCATGACATACGGCAGTTGCCATACGTTCCCTTTCATATCGCCAAAATACATCAGGGATTGCGACAGGCTGTGCGGATCGCCGTCTGCCCAAAAATACAGGAAAGGTTCGACGCCGTTAACAACCTTGCGCACATAATTATGGTTTCGCGGACTGCCGCCGGTTATTTGCGAGGCTCGCGTCCAGGTCTTTCCCTCGTCGACGCTTTCCCACATCACCAGTTCGCCCCCGCCTCCCCATGCTTGTGGAGCGTTATCCGTCGGCGCAACGACCGTCCATTTTTTTCCTGTAACCCAAATGCTGCCGGAATCATAATTGTGGTCGGAGGTTGTTATTTCATGGTCTTCCCATTCGGTTCCGTTCCAGCGGATCACCATCCACTTTTTCAAACCGTTATCCGGCCCGGGCTGGTGTCCCGTTCCGCACACGTATAAAGCCAGCGGGTTATCGTTTTCATCAAAAGCCACATCCTTAATGTACACGTTTTTCTCCTTACTGAAAAATTCCTTGACCAGCGTAGGACTATCTATGTCCGTTACCGGGATGGGCACCGGGGTTCCGTTTACTTTTGTCCATGTCTTGCCGAAATCGGTTGTTTGCAAGTAATAAATGTTCGTTCTCCTGTCAACATTGCCGTTGGGATGCCAGTTGAAAAAGAATACGATTTTCTCGCCGGACTGTCCGCTAATCTGGTAATGACCGCTGTTTTTATCCTCCGGCCGCCTGATAGCCGCCAGCTGCTTATGTTCGCTCCATGTCGTCCCATCCGGGCTTGTACTGAAATACAGCAACCGGACGCCGTCGTATTTGGTGAACAGATGCAGGAATCCTTTTCCCTCAACATACTTGGGTTGCGGGTAAGTACGTTCGTCCTCCAGTATCCGGTCAAAAGAATCAACGCTGTACGGTTCCCGGCTTTTATATACAAATCCCGTCCGTCCTTTCCCCCTTCCGCTGACAAAAACCCAGATATAACCCTCCGCATCAATCGCCATAGCCGGATTGTCGTGAGGGTCAAAAACGCCGTTCTTGTCATATACGACCGTCGGTTTGGATACCCTATTCGTTTTATGGTCAAAACATCCGGCCATGCATAACAGATAGTTGCCATAATCCTTGCGGTTATGTTCCGGTTTGTCGGCGTCCGATTTTCTGCCTTCCGCTATGCCGCCGTACACAAAAAATGTTTTCCGCACTTCGGGAGCATAGATCGCTAACGGGATATGCTTCGCCGTATAAGTGCCCAGCCCCCCCGAATATTTGTCGCCATGTTCTGAAAACTGCCCTAAAGTAAACCAGATACTTTTATACCCGTCTATCTTTTGATTATTTAAAGACTGTGCCGAAAGCATCCCGCTATATACCGCCGCTATAAATACGTAAATTAATAATTTGTTCATAGTACTGTTTTTT
>JAISYY010000009.1 GCA_031269635.1 Tannerella sp.
ACGGCGAAAGTCCCGGCGTCTCCGCCCATTACCGCGTAGCCGATACCAAAGCCGGTAACGGCTTGCGCTATACGTTCTACGCCCTGCCGCCCGATATTCGGGAAATGCCCTCCTTTGCCACTTTAAAGCCTGTAGCAAACGGAATTTGTTACGAATCGGATTTCTTCGCTCCCGATTTCCTTGACCTCCGCGCCCGCTATCCTAAGGATATGGCCGTCTGTTTCGCCGGCTGGCTCGAAATCGATAAGGAAGGCCCTTATACCTTTCATATCTGGACAAAAGGCGGAAGCAAACTGTACATCAAATCCGAGATGGTATTAAACAACCGTCGGCTGGGCGATTCCGACACAAAAGGAGAAATATACCTCGAAAAAGGTCGTCATCCTTTCCGTCTTGAATATGCCCGCAAGCAACATATCCGTCCGGAAGTGCAGGAAATAATCAACCTCGAATACGAAGGCGAAGGCATGACGCGCCGGAAAATCCCGGCCGACAGACTGTTCCTGAAAAAAACAGGAAACGAAACAGGCTAAAACGACCGAAAATCATGTTATGTCGTAAAATTTTTTTTCATAATTTGAAAATTATAATCACCTGACAGGCAGTTTACAATTTTAGGATGTAATTTTTTTTTTATCGATTACAGTAAAAATATTTGTTCGATTAAAAAACTTTTTACTACATTTACGCCTGAAAATTGATAAGAATTTAGAATTTAAAAAATATGAATCGATTTTTTGCAAATAACTGTCAAATGAACAGGGAAAAACACTCAGTTTGGCACGATCCTTGCGGAGAGAGGAGCAGGCGTATATTGCATTAAATAATACGTGCACTGCGCGCATGGCTGATTATTAATAATGTAAGGAATAAGTTGATTCATCGAATTTTTGCACTCGTCCGAAACAAACAACTTTATCAATTAGAGTATGCAAATCCTTCGAGTAAAAAAAGTGCTTGATTATTGATGCTTTTTAACTAAAATGATTTGGAACGGAACATAGAATTCACTCAACTTGCACTATCTTTGTGCGATTTTTATAATTATTGTAATTGTTATGCAACTATCTATTGACAACAAGGAACTTGATAAATTTCTGATGATCGGGGACAAAGTACTCGTTAAACCTACAAATCCGCAGGGAAAAACAAAATCAGGATTACTTCTTCCACCGTCAGTGCAGGAGGGGGAAAAACTTCAAACAGGCTATGTGATAAAGACCGGCCCCGGCCTTCCTTTACCGCCGCATACCGACGAGGATGAGCCGTGGAAAAAGAAAGAGGATAACGTATCCTACCTGCCGTTGCAGGCTAAAAGCGGCGACCTGGCCATCTATCTCCAGAATGCCGGGTTTGAAGTGATCATCAATGATGAGAAATACCTGATATTGCCTCATTCATCCATACTTATGCTTGTCCGCGACAAGACGTTATTTGAATAAAGACCTAAAAACATTATATAACACATCAGTAATGAACAAAATAGTAGGAAAAGAACGCTTTTCGGAAAATGTAGTAAAGTTGGTAGTCGAAGCTCCGCTCATTGCCCGTTCGCGAAAAGCAGGACATTTTGTGATTGTCCGCTCCGGAGAAAAAGGGGAACGTATCCCGCTCACAATCGCGGGAGCAGATACGGTAAACGGTACGATTGACCTTGTCATACAGGCCGTTGGTAAATCGTCAAAAAAAATATGCGAACTGAATGTCGGTGATTACATAACGGATATCGTCGGCCCGTTGGGACAAGCTACCCACATAGAAAAAACCGGTACGGTCGTCTGCGCCGGAGGAGGCGTGGGCGTTGCCCCTCTCTATCCTATCGTGGAAGCTCTTCACAAAGCGGGCAACAGGGTTATTGTCGTCCTTGCGGCAAGAACGAAAGACCTGATCATTATGGAGGAACAGATGAGGGCCGCTTCCGATGAGGTGGTAATCATGACCGACGACGGATCTTACGGAACCAGGGGATTGGTCACAAACGGCGTTGAATCCGTTATCAACCGCGAAAAAGTCGACTTGTGTGTGACGATCGGGCCGGCCATCATGATGAAATTCGTTTCCGAACTTACAAAAAAATACGATCTGCCTACCATTGCATCACTCAATACAATAATGGTTGATGGTACGGGTATGTGCGGCGCCTGCCGCGTTACCGTCGGGGGCAAAACGCGGTTTGTCTGCGTTGACGGCCCCGAATTTGACGCTCATCAGGTGGATTTTGACGAAATGATGATGCGCCAGCGTTCTTACAAATCAATGGAGTAAAATTAACTAATCGAAAATTGAATCATGAACATAAAAGACAATATGGCAACCCGCAGGGCGGAAACATGGCGTGAAGAACTGCGCCGGAAAATGAAAAACAAAGAACGCACGTCGATACCGCGCGTGAAAATGAATGAACTGGACCCCGGCTACCGCAGCCATAACAATGAAGAAGTCAACCTGGGACTGACAAAAGAGCAGGCCATGACGGAAGCGCAACGCTGCATCGACTGCCCGTCGCCGTCATGTATGGAAGGGTGTCCCGTTGGTATAAACATTCCTACATTCATAAAGAATATCGAACGGGGCGACTTCCTGGAAGCGGCGCGAACGCTTAAAGAGACAAGCGCCCTGCCTGCCGTCTGCGGCCGTGTATGTCCGCAGGAAAAACAGTGCGAATGTAAATGCATCCACCTGAAAATGAAGAACGAGCCTGTCGCAATCGGCTACCTGGAACGTTTTGCGGCAGACTGTGAACGCGAAAGCGGAAATATCTCCATACCGGAAATCACGGGTAGGAATAACATCAAAATAGCGGTCGTCGGCTCGGGGCCTGCCGGCCTGTCCTTCGCCGGAGACATGGCGAAATATGGATACGACATAACTGTTTTCGAGGCATTACATGAAATCGGAGGAGTTCTGAAATACGGTATCCCGGAATTTCGTTTGCCGAACAAAATCGTTGATGTGGAGATAGATGTCCTGCGGGAAATGGGGGTCAGGTTTGTTTCCGACTGCATTGTCGGCAAAACAATCAGTTACGCGGATCTTCATAGCGAAGGATATAAAGGCATATTCGTTGCCAGTGGCGCCGGACTGCCCAATTTTATGGACATACCGGGCGAAAACCTTATCGGCGTAATGTCGTCCAACGAATACCTTACGCGCGTGAACCTTATGGATGCTGCAAACCCGGACAGCGACACACCCGTATTGAAAGGCAAGAATGTAGCCGTAATCGGGGGAGGCAATACGGCGATGGATTCCGTACGCACAGCCCGCCGTCTGGGTGCGGAACGGTCTATGATCGTTTACCGCCGCAGCGAAGAAGAAATGCCGGCGCGTATTGAGGAAATCAAACATGCGAAAGAAGAAGGCGTGGAATTTCTTACCTTACATAACCCTGTCGAATATCTGGGAGATGAAAACGGCGTTGTCAAACAAATGCGTTTACAGAAAATGGAGCTTGGCGAACCGGATGCTTCCGGCCGTCGCCGCCCCGTACCGATAGAAGGAGCGATTGAGACAATTGATGTGGACGAAGTGATCGTCAGCGTCGGGGTATCCCCCAATCCGCTTATTCCAAGAGAGTTTAGCGGACTTGAAGTGACGCGGAAAGGGACGATCATCGTCAACGAAGACACCATGCGGTCGTCCTTGAATGATGTGTACGCAGGAGGCGACATCGTCCGCGGCGGCGCAACCGTGATCCTTGCAATGGGCGACGGCCGTAAAGCTGCCGCTGCCATGAACGGGCAACTGTCAGCCGGA
>JAISYY010000033.1 GCA_031269635.1 Tannerella sp.
GGGATACCGATAATGGTGATACATAACAGTAAGCCGAAAAACAGATGCGTGAGACAGATGCAGAATCCCCCGCATATCAGCCATAAGATGTTCATTATGACGTTCAGGCAGCCGCCGGAATGTCCGGTATCTGTTATTTTGCTGCCGAATGGCCATAATGCAAGTCTTGCAAGTTTCAGCGTTTGCAGTCCGAACGGGATGCCGATGATTGTAAGCATCAGAAACAAACTTGATATTACATATTCAATGGCGGTTATAATGCCGCCGAGTAAAAGCCAGATGATGTTGCCTAATGTTTTCATAAATATATGGTTTGAGTTATAACTGTTCATTTGTCCTTATATGCCGGAGACTGTCCATTTCCGCAAACACGTTGCGTTTGACGATTTCAAAACTGTCCCGGAATTTGGGTTTTACCGGCTCGGAGGGAGGCGATTCCATTTTCAGCGGGTCTGTCGGCTGACCGTTTTTGTGTACGCGAAAATCGAGATGCGGCCCGGTGGAAAGGCCGGTAGAACCAACATAGCCGATGACGGCGCCCTGCTTCACGTGCGCTCCGTTTTGTATTCCTTTTCCGAAACCGCTCAGGTGCATGTAGGTCGTCGTATAAACGGCGTTATGTTTTATTTTTATATAATTGCCGCCACCGTTTGCGTCAAACCCTTTTGCAATAACCGTTCCGTCGCCGATCGCTTTTACAGGCGTTCCGGTAGGAGCTGCGTAATCGACGCCATGATGGGCGCGGTACCGTTTGAGGATCGGATGGAAACGCGCGTTGGTGAACCTCGACGTTATCCGGGAAAAATCTAACGGCGCTTTCAGGAATGTTTTGCGCAGACCGTTCCCCTGCGCATCGAAATAATCGCGGATGCTGTCCTGCGAAAACGGAATCGCAGTAAATTCCTTGCCCTGGTGTACAAAAACAAGCCCTTCGACGGATGATATCTTCAATTCGGTCGTGTCGTCAATATATGTCACATCGTAGGTTACACGGAAAGAATCGCCCTCTTTTACATCAAAAAAATCTATCTGCCATGCAAGGATATCCGATATTTTCAATGCCAGTAACGGGTCTGCCCCGTTATTCTTTACGATATTCCATAAGGACGATGTTATTTTGCCCTCCATGTACTGGCGTTTCAGGCGAACCTCCTTGTTGTATTCGTATGCTTTGATACTGTCGCCCGTGATGTCGATGATGGAAAAGCCGGTCAGGGATTTTGCAAAGACGATATACCGGATTGAGGCAAGACTGTCCTGTGCGGTTAATGTAGTATAAGTCATGCCGGTCTTTAGTTTTCTCGGATCCAGAACCTCTGCCGATGCATGGCAAAGGTTAGCGGTCATTTTTGCCGTGAATCCGAGCCGTGTAAATATGGCAGAAGGGCTGTCGCCGCTTTTTATGGTATAATCCGTCCTGTCAAGCGAATCCACACAGATGCCATACTCGTATAAGTGGCTCCGGCTGTCAACCCATTCTTCGCCGATTTCCTCTTCCGTCACATTTTCCCCTCCTTTCTTGCAGGAAACGGATAATGAAAGGCAGAGCAGCAATAGCGCACCTGTTTTTAACTGCCGGCAATAGATGCGTGCAAATTTACCTGTTACAGTCATCATACAAAAGATATTTTTTACGTATTTCCTTATAGGCCTCCAGGTCGTTTTTCCAGGATGCGCGGATTTCCTCCTCGCTCATTCCTTTTATAATCTGCCTGCGAAGCATGTCCGTCCCGGCCAGCAGATCAAACCAGTC
Source organism: Tannerella sp. (assembly GCA_031269635.1). GTDB lineage: Bacteria > Bacteroidota > Bacteroidia > Bacteroidales > Tannerellaceae > Tannerella. The sequence continues at coordinate 1,754 of JAISYY010000033.1, forward strand.
CGGACGCACAAAAAATGCATTCTCATCGCGGCCTGATTTTTCAAAAAAGCGGATGACAAATTTCAGGGACAGTCCGCCCTCAAACGGTTTGTCCCTGAGATCAGTCCCGTAACAGGTTTTTCCTTTATGCACGGGGTTCATGTCCATTCCTTTCAGCGGTTGCGGCGTAAAAGTGAAGTCCCCGTATTTTTTGTCGGGATTGCCCAGCACCTGGAACGGAAGCAGCGTCCCCCTTCCGACACTCATATTCGTGCCTTCAAAAAAACACAGCGACGGATAGAGGCGGATAGACAAATCGTTCGGCAGATTGGGCGACGGTTTGACCGGCAAGCTGTAAGGCCGGCCGTGACGCCATCCTTTCATCGGGACAACCGTCAGGCGGCAACTGTTCTTCCCGGTTGATATCCACCCTTCGCCGTTTATCATACGGGCAAGTTCTCCCACCGTAAGTCCATGAAGAACAGGTAGCGGGTCGACGCCGACAAACGACGTGAACCCGTCTGCACGTACCGGTCCGTCTATGTAATCGTTGGGATTGGGACGGTCGAGAACGATAAATTCCCTGTCATTTTCAGCACAGGCTTCCATGGCGTAATGCATGGTGCTTATGTAAGTGTAAAATCGTGTACCCACATCCTGAATGTCGAAAATGAGGACGTCAATATCGGATAGCTGCGAAACGGTCGGTTTGTTGTTTTTGCAGTAAAGGGATATTACCGGTATGCCGGTTTTGCTGTCGATACTGTCTTTTACGCCGGCTCCTGCGTCGTCCGTTCCGCGGAAACCATGTTCGGGGGCGAAGACTTTTTTTACGTCAAATCCTTCTTTTACGAAAACATCCAGCATGTGTGCGCCGTCATTCGACACGGAAGTCTGGTTCATGATAAGTCCGATACGTTTTTGTTTTACTAAGTTTTTTATCACACCGGTTTGTTCGGCGCCCACTATGATTTCCGGATGAGCGTTTGCCGGGGCGGTTATTGGAATGTCTGCAACTTTTTCCGTTCGCGCAGAGAGCGTTACAGCATCCATTTGGCCTGCATTTGTGTTTGAGACGGTTGCAAGGGCTAAAATAAATAAGAATTTTGAGTAAAAACGAATATTCTGCATACGATATTGTTATTATTTTTTGCAAACTTACAATAAAAAACGAGAATCTTTTGTGTAAATGATAATAATTTGTTTTAAAAAATTATCTTTGCGGTAAAATCATAAAAGAATACAAAATGGAAAAGAAAGAGGAAAACACAAAAAGAACGATTTCCCGCAGGGAATTTCTGGGTTATTCGGCATTAGGACTTGCCGGTTTAACGATTCTTCCGAGTTGGACGATGCAGCATGGAATCCGCATTGCGCCGAGCGATCGCGTCGTACTCGGTTTTTTAGGACTTGGACGTCAGGGATGTTCCGATTTTCACAGTTTCTCAAAATGTCCCGGTGTGCAGGTAGCCGCGTGCAGCGACGTTGATACCCTGAAGGTAGAACGTTTCGTTCATATCGTGAAGAAGTGGCAAGCTTCAAATAAGATGAATCCGCGTTGTGATACGTATGAATTTTTTGAAGAAATGCTTGAGCGGAAAGATATTGATGCAATCGAAATTGCTCTTCCCGATCATTGGCATGCACTGGCCGCCATCTATTCGTGCCAGTCGGGGAAAGATGTGTATTGCCAGAAGCCCCTGGCTTATACGATTACGGAGGGGCTGGCCATCATGCGGGCGGCGCTGGATAACGGCCGCGTTTTTCAGGTAGGCAGCCAGCAGCGTTCCGGTAAGGAATTTCAGCAGGCGATAGCATTGGTAAGAAGCGGTAAGATCGGCCATATTGAAAAGATTTATGCGAAGGTGGGAAATCCTCCGACGCCACTCGATTTGCCGGAACAGCCGGTTCCTTCAAACCTCAATTTCAACCAGTGGTTAGGCCCGTTGAACGACCCGAAGGTGCATTACCATCCCGACTTATGTCCTCCCATATCGCTCGATCCGAAAGAGGATGAAAAACTGTGGGGCGCATGGCGCTGGTATTGTGAAACGGGAAACGGTTTTACGGCCGACTGGGGGGCGCACATGTTTGACATAGCCCAGGCCGCCATTGGAATGGACGGCTCCGGCCCGGTGGAATACATACCGAAAGGATATGACGGGGCGAAGTACCTGACGATGAAATATGCAAACGGTATCGTGATGACCGAACAGCCTTACCGCGAAGATAATCCGTCGGCCCAGGGTATCCTGTTTACCGGCGATAAAGGCTGGTTGAAGGTTGCACGCGGTTATATCGAGTGTTCGAAACCGGAGTTGCTGAAAAAAGAAGAAAAGAAAGTCGGCGCAGGCGAATATGAAGTAAGTTCGCCGCACATGCAGAACTTTATAGACTGTATCCGTTCCCGTAAAAAAACGATCGCTCCCGTCGAAGTGGGGTGCAGTACGAACACCCTGTGCTGCCTTGCAAATATGGCGGTAGAGTTGAAACGCCCGGTCAAATGGGACCCTGCGACCCTGTCGTTTATCGACGATAAAGAAGCGGAGAATCATCGGCTGTACGGCTATAAATACCGTAACCCGTACACGCTGCCGTATTGTCCGAAACGATGATACTGTTGAAAGGAAGAGAGGGTGTCCCAACATACGGGACACCCTCTCTTTTTTGACTTCCGGCAGGATGACCTGCTGAAAATTTCTTCGGAAATTGTAGTTAAATGTTCGCCTTCGTACGGAAAAACCGTCGGACAAACCTATTTTTTCTCTTGATCCGGTTTCGACAGTCTGAACCTTACAGGTATACTATAACGTACACTAACCGGTTTCCCTTTATCTTTTCCGGGCGTCCAAACCTCCGGCAGCGCTTTAATACAACGGACAGCTTCCGCATCAAGGAGAGGATGAACCGGTTTTGCCACAGTCACATCCGTTATTTTACCTTCCGCTGTAATTACAAATGTTACAGATACCCTGTCCTCTAATTTTTGCACTTTAGCTTCTTCCGGATACTCAATGTTTTCAAATATATATTTTAACAACGCAACATCTCCTCCGGGATATTGAGGCATTTCCTCAACAGTGACATAAATACTGTCTTTTTCTTTCTTCCCTTCTATCGTTACATCCGGTGCATCCCACGTTTCCAACGCCGTAAGCGTGTTGTCTTGTCCGGCTGTCGGATGAGATGCGTTTTCCTGCATTTCAATCCATTGATTTTTACTACTGAGTACATCGAGGCTGTTAAAGACCAACAATGCGGCGACTAACGGCAAAATAAATATGTATTTCGCCATTCCTAACTGTGAAGTTTGTTTTTTGTTCATCATAAGAATTCGTTTTTTTATAAGTGAAACATTAAAGTTATTTGTTATTTTTGCTGTAGCCTTGTGATACGTTAATCGTAATAAATGAAACTGATAATGTCCGGTATCGCATCCCGCATCAATCACCGAGCGGTCGGCCATGTATTCCAGATTCATCCGTATTTCCCTTTTCATCAGCCAGATAAAAGGATTAAACCAGCATACGGCGCACATACATTTGGCAATCATCATGTCTACCGAATGCCATTGTCCGGCATGCGTTTCTTCGTGACGGAGAATTTCCTGCAACTCGTTTCCGATGTACAGTTCCGGGTCTAATACGATATATTTGAAAAACGAAAACGGCGATTCCAGTCCTTTTTTTACGTGTATTTTCCTGCCGTTTATTTTTGCCGGCTTTGTCTTAACCAGTAAGAAAGCAATTCCTGCTATTTGTATTAATATTCTGGTAATAAAATAAGCAAAGACCATTAAATAGATTCCCAAAAGGGCATCCGGAATATAATTCCAAATGGAAAATGCCGTGTTCGCCTGCCCTGTATCAGCCCGTACAATCACTTCATTCAAGTAAAATGACGGGAAGATGACACCGTTTTCAACAGTCTGCATAAACAGTTTATTCTCGATGATTTGTTTCGAGATATCCCAGAGGGGATAAAGCAGTGAAAGCGTGATAACAGACAATAATAACCAGCGTTTCCAGTGGAAAAACGTGTCGTTCCTGAAAAACAGGCAATAGAAAACATACAATAATATGATTGCCAGGTTGACTTTGATAAGGTATGCAAAGATTTCCATTTTTCGTTATTGTTTTCGTTCCCGAATTATCCGTATAATTTCATTCAAATCTTTTTCCGTCAGTTTTTCTTCTTTGGCAAAGAAAGTGACCATTTCCTTGTATGAATTTTGGAAAAAAGTAGAAACCGTATTCGCCATAAACAGACTTTTGTACCTGTCCTGCCTGATTTTCGGGCGAAATTCATACGTATTTCCGTATAAGCGGGAATTTACGTAACCCTTGTTTTCCAATTTTTTCATAATCGTTGCAACCGTGGTATAAGGCGGTTTCGGACTGCCGGGGTACATCTCCCGGAAATCTTTTATAAACCCCTTTCCACGCTCCCATACAAAAAGCATTAACTGTTCTTCCTGAGGTGTTAACTGTTCCATAATTCTATCATTTATAGTTCTATATTCGGCGACAAATCTACGTAAATTACGTAGAACTTCCAAGCGATACGTAGTATTTGTTTCGCTTTTAATGTTATTTAACGGATTTCTTGTTGCAATCTGCTTATTGATCGGGATAATGGAGGCTGTATAGCATCGTGGATTTGTGTATCAGTTCGCACGCTTTTGGCTGTTTGGGATACTAACGGATGTTTTATTTGTTGCGTTCTTTTTCTAAAATAGCATTGAAACAGGCTATTTTCTCCGGGAATTTTTTCGCCAGATTATTCTTTTCACCGGCATCCTGCTTTAAATTGTATAACTGAGGTTCTTTGCTGTTGCCGAGTTCTGTGTTGGTCAGTTTATTGTAGGCGCGGCCATTGCTCGGAGAAATATATTTCCATTCGCCGTCCAGAACAGATAACGAACCGGCTTGCGCTA